>CAYRNE010000421.1:0-2741 GCA_964425245.1 uncultured Devosia sp. | reverse complement strand
TCGAACGGTTCGAGCTTCCACCAGTCCGGCTTCAATCCTGCATCATAAAGCTCGGCCAGCAGGCGGGCCCCGGTGTTATCGTCGGTCGGGCCGTGCTTCGAGGCGATGATCTCGATCAGCATCTCGCGGCCCACCGCCCGTGCCGCATCCTGCGCGGCGCCGAGCTTCTCGATCTGCTCGTCCTTGAGTGGCTGCGGATCGTCGGGGTGGTAGAAGCAGAGCACCTTCACCACATGGTCGACCGGCCAGTCGACAAGGCGCGACCCCACGTCCTGGGAGAACTCGAACTTCAGCGGTCGGCTGCCGGGCAGCTCGATCGGCCGCGCGAGCCAGAAATTCTCCTGCCGGCCCGCCGCAAACAGCGCCTCGCGTCCGTACTTGTCGTCGACCAGCATGCCGTAGCCTTGCCGCCCGTCGGCGACGTGCATCGCAGCTTTTGCGGCAAGCAGCTTGAAGTCGGCGATACGATCGGTCTGCCCCCCGGCGAGCTCTTCGAGCTGCTTGCGGTGGTCGATCGCGAGCGCCATCAATTGCGGCCAGGCGCTGCGCCGCGTCGTCGCGCGGTGGATGTGACTGATCGCCTCGTCGCGCCGGAGCGCCCGTTCCGGGCTGCCGTGTTCCAGGAAATAGGCGAGTTCCGGCCACGTCGGATATTCGGGAGCGCAGAGCAACCGCGAAACGGCGAACGCGCCGCAGGCATTGGCCCAGGTGGCGCTCGTCGCGTGGGCTTCGCCCGTGAGCCAGCCGCGCAGGAAGCCCGACATGAAAGCGTCGCCTGCGCCGAGCACGTTGTAGATCTCGATCGGGAATCCTTGCCCGACGATGCCGCGCTCGAGGTCGTTCGGGATCGGTCCGTCATAGACGATGCATCCCTTCGCGCCGCGCTTGAGGACGATCGTTGCGGCTGATACGTCGCGAATCCTCTGCAGCGCCGCGGCAACCGTGTCCGCGCCCGAGGCGATCATGATCTCCTCCTCGGTGCCGACGATCAGGTCGCAATCGGGAAGGACGGGTCTGAGGCGCTCCGAAACGGCATCGGATTTCACATAGCGCTCGAAACCCGCGGCGTGACCGGCGAGGCCCCAGAGGTTCGGCCGGTAGTCGATGTCGAAGACGACCTTGCGGCCATTGGCCTTGGCGATGCCGATCGCCTTGAGCTGCGCTGCCTCGGCGTTCGGCCTCGAGAAGTGCGTGCCGGTGACGACGATCGCGCGTGCCGAGGCGATGAAGTCGGCGTCGATATCCGCTTCGCCCAGCGCCATGTCGGCGCAGTCCGTGCGGTAGAAGATCATCGGGGAGATGCCCTCGTCCTCCACCGCCAGCAGGACCAGCGCCGTCAGCCGGTCCGGATCGGTGACGACGCCTCGGGTTGAGACACCCTCGCGTTCGAGCTGTTCGCGGATGAAGCGGCCCATCTGCTCGTCTCCGACGCGCGTCACGAGCCCCGATCTGAGGCCGAGCCGCGCTGTCCCCACCGCTATGTTGCAGGGGCAGCCGCCGACCGATTTCGCGAAGGAAGCGACATCTTCGAGCCGCGTGCCGATCTGCTGGCCATAAAGATCGACCGAGGCCCGCCCGATGGTAACGACATCGAGGTGCGCGTCCCGCGCCGCCGTCATTCCGCCCTCCCGCTCGCCTGCTCTGGACAGGCTTGTTCCGTCGTTGTATCCCATCGCCGCAATGAAACGTCAATTCCAGAACCGTTGATTTCGGAATAGACGTTCCATCGAAGTCGATGCTGGCGGGGCGTTCGGGAGGCGGAGGGGGCAGCCATGACCATCAGGTTTGGAGTGCTCGGCGCCGGACGCATCGGCAAGGTCCACGCCGCGACGATCGCACGCTCGGGGCGGGCCAGCGTTGCCGCCATCGCCGATCCCGTCGAGGATGCCGCGCGCGCTCTCGCCGGAACGGTGGGCGCGCGTGTGGCCCCGGCCGAGGAGGTGATCGCCGGAAGCGAAACCGACGCCATCCTGATCTGCTCGCCGACCGACACGCACGCCGATTTCATCGAGGCGGCGGCCCGTGCGGGAAAGCCCGTCCTTTGCGAAAAGCCGGTGTCGCTCTCCGTCGAGCGGATCGAGTCCTGCCTCGCCATCGTGGAGCAGGCCGGCGTGCCGCTGATGATCGGTTTCAACCGGCGCTTCGATGCCAACTTCTCGGCCCTGGCCCGGCGGCTTCGCGATGGAGAGGCCGGCGAGGTCGAGATCGTGACCATCACCAGCCGTGACCCCGCGCCGCCTCCGGTGAGCTATATCGAACGGTCCGGTGGCCTCTTTCGCGACATGATGATCCACGATTTCGACATGGCCCGGTTCCTCGTGGGCGAGGATTTCGTTACCGTGCAGGCGATCGGCAGCGCGCTGGTCGATCCGGCGATCGGCGGGGCAGGGGACGTCGACACGGCGGCCGTCCAGATGCAGACCGCCAGCGGCCGCATCGCGGTGATCACCAACTCCCGCCGGGCCACCTATGGCTACGACCAGCGCATCGAGGTTCATGGCTCGCGGGGCATGCTGCGGGCAGGCAACGTCCACATGACGACGCTCGAGCGTGCCGACGGCACCGGTTTCACGGCCGACGTCATCCAGAACTTCTTCATCGACCGCTATGCCGCCGCCTATGCCGCGGAGATCGGCGCCTTCCTCGACGCGCTCGAGCGGCGGACGCCGCCATCGCCCTCCGGCCACGACGGACTCATGGCGCAGAAGCTGGCGGAGGCGGCAACCCGCTCGCGCGAAACG
>CAYRNE010000420.1:0-2748 GCA_964425245.1 uncultured Devosia sp. | reverse complement strand
CAGGCTCAAGGGCCGCGGCATGATGCAGGGTGTCGACGTCGGTTCCGGCGGCCTCGCCGAGGTGATCTGCCGCCGCGCCTTCGCGGACGGGCTGATCATCGAGACGTCCGGCCCGAACCACGAAGTCATCAAGATCCTTGCGGCGCTGACCATCCCCGAGGAGCTGCTGGCGCGTGGCTTCGACATCCTCGAAGGGGCGGTGAAGGTGACCATGGCGGCGCGCAGCCGCATGGCAGCCGCTTAGGACAGAACACGACCGGGCTCACCCGCCCCCCGCAGTCCGGTCGTCAGGCCCGCCTCGGATAACGAGGCGGGTCTTTCCTCGTGCGCCCTCCCGGCAGACTGCACAATCAATAGTCATCACTCACGAATGCCTTCCGCGTAGTCATTCTGACTGCGGGATGGACGGACTCCTCTTCAGGCAGAAGGAGACACGAACGGGACGATCTCGACTAAATCTTTGAATTACCAGAGACTCTTATCGTTGGCTCGAGTTGGCACGAGTCATGCAACGTCGGAACCCGCGAGCGATCGCGAACGATCCGGCGTCCAGCGATGGGCAACTGCCGGGCAAAGTCGAGGCACACGCTGACGGCGGCGTGGTCCTCGTCGGCGCCGGCAATCGCCAAGAGGGGCATCAGGGCAGCCGCCGGATCGATCAACCGAAGGAGAGACTGCTCTATGGCCCTGCCTGCCCCTGACGCCTCCCGCCGCGCCGCGGCGGTGGCCGCCAACGCCGTCCGCCTGCCGCTCCATGCGCCGCTCGCCTCATCGCCTCGGCCCCGCGGGGAACGGCCATGAAGGAGAAGCTTGTCATCGTCGGCAACGGCATGGCGCCCGGGCGCATGCTGGAGAAGCTGTTCGAGACCGATCCCGCCCGCTACGAGATCGTGATCTTCAACGCCGAGCCGCGCGTCAACTACGACCGCATCATGCTGAGCCCCGTGCTCTCCGGCGAGAAGCAGTTCGAAGACATCATCATCCACGGCGACCGCTGGTACATCGAGCACGGCATCACGCTCTACAAGGGTTGCAGGGTAGAGCGGATCGACCGCGAGAACCGCGTCGTCCACGCGATCAACGGCATCTCCGAGAGCTATGACCGGCTGGTGATCGCAACGGGCTCGGTGCCGTTCATCCTCCCAGTGCCGGGCAACGACCTCGCCGGCGTTCTCACCTACCGCGATCTCGACGACGTCCACGCCATGATGCTGGCAGCCAGGTCGCGGGGGCGCGTCGTTGTCATCGGCGGCGGCCTGCTCGGCCTCGAAGCCGCGGCCGGCCTCGGGGAACAGGGCATGGACGTGACCGTCGTCCACCTCATGCCGACGCTGATGGAGCGCCAGCTGGACGCCACGGCCGGCTACCTGCTTGCCGAGGCGGTGAAGGCGCGCGGCATCAGGGTGCTGACCGGCGCCAGCACGAAAGCGATCCACGGCGACCGGGGCCGCGTCAGCGGCGTCGAACTCGCCGACGGCACGATGCTTCCTGCCGACATGGTTGTGATGGCTGTCGGTATCCGGCCCAATGCCGCGCTCGCCCGGGAAGCGGGCCTGTCCTGCAATCGCGGCGTCGTCGTCGATGCGCAGATGCGGACCTCCGACCCCGCCGTCTTCGCGCTCGGCGAATGCGTCGAGGTGGATGGCCAGACCTTCGGCCTTGTCGCCCCGCTCTACGAGATGGCGAACGTCCTCGCCGCCACGCTTGCCGATCGAACGGCCCGGTTTGCCCCTGCGGCGACGGCGGCACGACTCAAGGTCACCGGCATAAATCTCTATTCCGCAGGCGACTTTAGCGAGGGCGACGACCGCGAGGAGATCGTCCTCCGAAACGCCGCCGCTGGCACCTATAAGCGGCTTGTCCTTTCCAACGACAGGATTATCGGCGCCGTGCTCTACGGCGACACCGCCGACGGCCCGTGGTTCTTCGATCTGATGAAGCGCGGCGTCGACACCCGCGAAATGCGCGATACCCTCATTTTCGGCCGCAACGCCCAGGGCGCCGCGCCGGCCGACCCTGCCGCCGCCGTGGCCGCCCTGCCCGACGAAGCGGAAATCTGCGGCTGCAACGGCATCTGCAAGGGACAGATCACTGGCGCCATCAGCGGGAAGGGGCTGAAGTCGCTCGATGACGTGCGGGCCCACACCAAGGCCTCGGCCAGCTGCGGCACCTGCACCGGCCTCGTCGAGCAGCTGCTGACGTTGACGCTGGGCGACAGCTACAACCCCGCGGCGGTGCAACCGATGTGCACGTGCACCGACCTCGGCCACGACGACGTCCGCCGGCTGATCGCCGCGAAGCAGCTGAAGTCGATCCCGGCACTCATGCAGGCACTCGAATGGAAGACCTCGTGCGGCTGCGCGAAGTGCCGCCCCGCGCTCAACTACTACCTGCTCGCCACCTGGCCGGGCGAGTACGAGGACGATGGCCAGTCCCGCTTCATCAACGAGCGCGTCCACGCCAACATCCAGAAGGACGGGACGTACTCCGTCGTGCCGCGGATGTGGGGCGGCCTCACCAGCGCGCGCGAGCTGCGCGCCATCGCCGACGTCGTCGAGAAGTTCGCCATCCCCACGGTGAAGGTCACCGGCGGCCAGCGCATCGACCTGCTCGGCGTGCGCAAGGAGCAGCTGCCGGCGATCTGGGAGGACCTGGGCATGCCGTCGGGCCACGCCTACGCCAAGGCGGTGCGCACGGTCAAGACGTGCGTGGGCAGCGAGTTCTGCCGCTTCGGGCTGGGCGACTCGC
>CAYRNE010000419.1:0-2761 GCA_964425245.1 uncultured Devosia sp. | reverse complement strand
CCTGCAGCGCGTAGATCTTATCGTAGCCGATGGTCCAGAGGATGCAGCCGGCATAGAGCAGGAGAGCCGGCAGCGACACGGCGCTCGTCTGCGACGTCCAGCCCACGAGCGCGCCCCAGGAAAAGGCAAGCCCGAGGAAGAACTGCGGCCACCAGGTGACCCGCTTCATGAACGGATAGATTGCGACCAGCGCCAGCGATGCGATGCCGATGAAGACGGTGAACTCGTTGAACTGCACGAGGACCAGCAGGCCGAGCAGCGCTTGCACGGCCATGAACAGCACCGCGTTGCGCACGCTGACCTGTCCGGAGGGGATAGGCCTCAGCCGTGTTCGTTCGACGAGCTTGTCGATGTTGCGGTCGACGATGTCGTTGAAGGTGCACCCCGCACCCCGCATCGCCACCGCGCCCGCGAGGCAAAGCGCAAGGGCCCACCAGTCGAAGCCGGCCGCGGGGTTCTTCACGGCGGCAAGCCCCAGCGAGAAGCCGCAGGGCCAAAAGAGCAGCCAGAAGCCGATGGGGCGGTCCCACCGCGCCAGCCGCGCATAAGGCTTCAGCCAACCCGGAGCATAACGGTCCACCCAGTTGCCCCGCTGGGCGTCGGCGACGGAACCGACGGGAGCCTGCGCGCTTTGCACGATGTCCTTCCTGTGCGGTAATGGACGCCGACTTATCCCCCCGCGAACCGCCCGAGCGCAAGATGCCCCGCACCTACAAGACGCTTCCGCGACTCTTTGTCGAAGAACCGTTGGGGACTGGCGCGGCGATCGGACTGGGGCGCGACCAGACCACCTACCTCCTCGCCGTGCTTCGGCTGGGGTCCGGCGACCGCCTCATCCTCTTCAACGGCCGTGATGGCGCGTGGCTCGCGGCAATCGGTGATCCGCACCGCAAGGGCGCTACGCTCGAGGTGCTGGAGCAGACCGCGGAACAGACTCCCCCGTCCGATCTCTGGTACGGTTTTGCGCCGATCAAGGCAGGGCGGCTCGACTACCTCGTGCAGAAGGCGACCGAGATGGGAGCCGGGGTGATCCAGCCCGTCACGACGCGCTTTACGCAGGTGCACCGGCTGAAACCGGAAAAGCTTCGCGCCAACGTGATCGAAGCCGCCGAGCAATGCGAGGTGCTTTCGGTGCCCGTCGTTGCATCCGAAATCGCGCTCCCGAATCTAATCGCCGGCTGGCGCGACACGCACGGCCTCCGCCGGCTGGTCGTCTGCGACGAAAGCGCGCCATCGGCTTCGCCGGTCGAGGCGCTCCGCGAGCTGGAAGGGCTGCCGGTCGGGCTTCTCGTCGGTCCGGAAGGCGGGTTCGCCGACGACGAGACTTCGCTGCTCCGCGCGCAGGATTTCGTCGTGCCGATCAGCCTCGGGCCACGAATCCTGAGGGCCGACACCGCGGCGGTTGCGGCGCTCGCGGTGATCCAGTCAATCATCGGCGATTGGCGATAAAGGCGTTGATTTCGGATTCCGGGCCGCTATTGTCCGCGCCGAGCCGGCCGCTGTCCGGTTTGACTGGTTCCGGGAGTTCTCATGGCCGGCGAAGAGCTGTCGCCCCTCATCACATCGCGCGCCGATCTGATCGAGGCCATGGCGCGGGGTGCGAAGCCGAAGACGGAGTGGCGCATCGGAACCGAGCACGAGAAGCACGTCTTCCGTAAGGATCCGCTGCGCCCCGTCCCTTATGAAGGTGATGACGGCATCCGGGCGCTTCTCCAGGGCATCGAGAGGCGCACCGGCTGGCACCCGTTCTTCGACAACGGCAATCCGATCGGACTGCGCAACGACGAGCCGGCGGGCGGCATCTCGCTCGAACCGGGCGGGCAGTTCGAACTTTCCGGTTCCCCGCAACGCACGCTGCACGATGCGGCCGCGGAACTGCATTCGCACCTCGATGATTGCCGCGCCATCGGCGGTCCCCTGAACATCCACTTCCTGGGGCTCGGCGTAACGCCGCTCTGGGCGGTGCCCGAGATCCCGGCGATGCCCAAATCCCGCTACGGAATCATGACGCCCTATATGGGCAAGGTCGGCACGCTCGGGACATCGATGATGTACCGGTCGGCAACCATCCAGGCGAACCTGGACTTCGCCGACGAGGCGGACATGGTGCTGAAGTTCCGCGTCGGCCTCGCCCTGCAGCCGGTTGTGACGGCGCTTTTCGCCAACTCCCCTTTCCTCGACGGCAAGCCCTCGGGATACCTGACCTTCCGCTCGCACATCTGGCTCAACACCGATGCCGCCCGCACGGGCATGCTGCCCTTCGTTTTCGAGGAGGGCTTCGGCTTCGAACGCTACGCCGACTACGCGCTCGACGTGCCGATGTACTTCGTCATCCGGGACGGCCGGTATGTGAACGCCGCGGGCGAGAGCTTTCGCGCGTTCCTCGAGGGCAGGCTGCCGCAGCTCCCGGGCGCCCTCCCGACGATCAAGGACTGGGAGAACCACCTCTCGACCCTGTTCCCGGAGGTACGGCTCAAGCAGTTCCTCGAAATGCGCGGTGCCGATATGGGAAGCGCCGCAGACGTGCTGGCGCTATCCGCGCTCTGGGTCGGCCTCCTCTACGACAGCCAGTCGCTCGATGCGGCCTTCCAGCTCGTCAAGGACTGGACCGCGGAGGAGCGCCAGCAACTTCGCGAAGCGGTGCCGAGGTCTGCCCTTGCCACGGCCTTCCGTAACCGCACGGTTGCCGAAATCGGGGACGACATCCTCGCTCTGGCGCGCGACGGGCTGAGGCGGCGAGCCATGCTCGATGCCGAGGGTC
>CAYRNE010000418.1:0-2773 GCA_964425245.1 uncultured Devosia sp. | reverse complement strand
ATGTCGGTGATCACGACGTCGACGCTCTCGTTCTTGAGCACCTCGAGGCCCTTCTGCCCGTCTTCGGCCTGCAGCACCTCGAACCCCGCGCTGGAGAGCGTGTGGTGAAGCATCGCGAGTATGGTGCGGGAGTCATCGACGGTCAGAACGCGCATCGACAAACTATCCTTTCATGATATCGGCAAAGGCCGGCCGGAAGCCCAGGCGGGCGATGGCATTGAGCATCGGCTCGCTGGCGTTTTCGACCTCGAAGGCGAAGCGGCTGCGACGGGCCGTCTCGGCGGCGCTGACAAGCATCAGAAGAGCATTGGTGCAGACGCGGTCGACGCCGGCTGCATTGACGCTCACCGGTCCGGCATCAATGGCGTCGAGCAGCCTGTCGCGCACGGCATCCAGGGCGTCGAGATCGACGACCGCCGGCAAGTCGATGATTTTGCGGCGCCCCTCGACCATGGGAATGGCTGCCCCCGTTTCTTCCCAGCGGCAGTCTCCATAGGAACGGTTTAAGAAGTGCTAACCCTCTGCAATTGCGGGCCGGAAACGGCCGCGAGGAGGGGTGCGAGGTCCACCTCGGCGAAACGCCCGGGCTGCCAGCGGGGGGCCCGGTCCCGGTCGATCAGCTGGGCGCGGACGCCCTCGGCGAAATCGGGAAGCACGGCGAAGGTGGAGGCCAGCCGGAGGTCGAGCGCGAGCACGTCATCGACGCTCGCAAGGCGGCGCGCGGCGCGGTGACCGAGGAGACTCGCCTCGAGGCTGGTCGGCGAGCGGGAGGCCATGGCATCGGCGACCGGTGCGAGCGCCGCGTCCTCTCCAACGCGCGCGCTCAGTTCCGCGACAATCTCGCCCGCCGTCTCCGCCTCGAAGGCGTCGGCGTGACGGTCCGCAAGGTCGCACAGCTCGCGCTCGCCGGCCTGGATGCTCGCGGACTGGAGCAGCGCGACGAGCGCGGGCTCGATGTCTCCCGTCCCCACTGCCGCGACGATGCCGGCGCGGAGCGCGGTGAACGCTTCCGGCGGCGCCGCGCAGTCGGCCAGCCCCAGCGCCAGCACGTCCGCACCGGTGACCGGAAGTCCGCTCATGAGGAACATGAGCGCGCGGTGCTCAGGAGCCTTACCCAGAATCCAGTTGACGCCGACATCGGGCACGAAGCCGATCGCGGTTTCCGGCATGGCGTAGCGCGCCCGCGGCGTCGTGATGCGAAAGGACGCATGGCCAGCGATGCCGATCCCGCCCCCCATGACGACACCGTCGGTCATGGCGATCACCGGCTTGGGATAGGTGGCGATCAGCCCATCCATCCGGTACTCGGCCGCGAAGTAGGCCCGCGCCCGGGCGGGGTGCCCCGCAATCACGTGCTCGCGGACTTCGCGCACATCGCCGCCGGCGCAGAATCCCTTGGGGCCCCGGCCTTCGAAAAGGACGGCGCGGATCGCCTCGTCCTCCCGCCAGGACAGCAGGCGGCTCGCGATGGCCTCGATCATGTCGAGGCTCAGGGCGTTGATTGCCTCGGGCCGGTCGAGCGCAATGACCCCGAGCCGTCCCTCCACCGAAACGTCGATCTGTGCTGTCACCGTCGCCCTTTCCGGCCGCTGCCCGAGGGAAATCGGCCGCACCGCCTGTAGGTTCCCAAGCCCTGCGCCCGATGATATTGCCAGAGCCGCATGCCGATCCACAAATCCCTGACCAATGTGCATCTGACCGGCCTCGCCCGCGACCTCGCCGACCGCGCCGAGGCGGGCAGGCCGATTCGCGTCGGGGTCATCGGCTCGGGCGAGATGGGCACCGATCTTGTGACGCAGGGCTCGCTCATGCGCGGGATCTCGGTCTGCGCCATCGCCACGCGCCGGCCGCACACCGCGCACGAGGCGATGACGATCGCCTTCGGCGACGCGGAAAGCGCGGCCGAGGCGGATTCGCCGGCCAAGGCGACCGCCGCGATCGAGGCGGGCAAGATCGCCGTAACCTCGGCCGAGACGCTGGTCACGACGCCCATCCTCGACGTGATCATCGACGCGACGGGCAAGCCCGGGGTCGCCGCCGACTTCGATCTGCTTGCGATGCAGCACGGCAAGCATCTCGTGATGATGAACGTCGAGGCCGACGTCACGATCGGGCCCTATCTCAAGGCCGAGGCCGACCGGCTGGGCGTCGTTTATTCCGTCGGCGCGGGGGACGAGCCCACGTCGTGCATGGAGCTCATCGAGTTCGCGACGGCGCTCGGCTACCGCATCGTCGCCGCCGGCAAGGGCAAGAACAACGCCTTCAACCGCGACGCCGTGCCTGACGACTACCGCGAGGAAGCGGCGCGCCGGAACATGAACCCGCGCATGCTGGTCGAGTTCGTCGACGGCTCGAAGACCATGGTCGAAATGGCCTGCATCGCCAATGCCACCGGCCTCGTTCCCGACGTGCCCGGCATGCACGGCCCGAGCGCCGACCGCGACCAGATGGTGAAGGTGCTCATCCCGAAGGAGGATGGGGGCATCCTTCACAAAAAGGGCGTCGTCGACTTCACGATCGGCAAGGGCGTCGCGCCCGGCGTCTTCGTCATCGTCGAGGCGGAGCACCCGCGCATCATCGAGCGCATGGACGACCTGCACATCGGCAAGGGACCCTACTACGCCTTCTTCCGTCCCTATCACCTCACCTCGCTTGAAGTCCCCCTGACCGCGGCGCGCATCGTCCTCCACGGCCGGCCCGACATGGTGCCGCTGCCGCGGCCGGTCGCCGAAGTCTGCGCGGTCGCCAAGCGCGATCTCGCCGTGGGGGAAAC
>CAYRNE010000417.1:0-2786 GCA_964425245.1 uncultured Devosia sp. | reverse complement strand
GCAACATCGGGCTGCACAACATCTATTCCAATGACTTGCTGAAGCGGCAGGGGTACTGAGCCCATTCCGGCCCGCCGCGAGGCCGGACCAACCGGGAGGAACCTCGGCGTCAATCCGATGAACGCCGCAAGTGGCCTCCACCCGTCGCCGCCCTTCTGCCCCATGGTCCGCGGCAGACAACACCCCGGAAGCCCCGGCCGTCAGCCGCCGCGGTAACCGAGGCTCACGTCGGGGCGGCGCGTCAGTTGCTGGAACACCTTGCGCGCCACCGTCTGCATCTGCGCGTCCGGCAGTTCGCCGACCACGGTGCAGGTGATGCGGTCGTTGGCCCAATAGAACGCATCGTGCGGGCCGCGGCTGGTAAACTGATAGGCGTCCGCGCGATCGGGCAGGGCGGCGGTGATATAGACCGTCACCCGCTCGTTCGCCGTGTTCTCGTACATCAACTGGGCGGCGGGCCCGGTCTCGCGATAGGCGATCGGCGGCAGCAGCCGTCCGCCGACGAAGGCGAAGCCCTCTGCCGAGAGGTCGGGCGGATTGACGGGCTGCGTCACGCGGTTCGAAAGCCAGCTCACGAGATGCTCGCGATCGTCGGCGGCAACCTCCACCGCGTGCCGGTTCTCGTTGACGTAGAGCACGTGCGCCTGCACCGCGCTGTCGATCAGGCGGTCGCTCGCAGCCTCGACCGGGGTCGCCGCGTCCCGTCCTGTCCAGCCGATGAGGCCGCCCAAAGCGACCAGCACGAGCGCCGCCGCGATCTGAGCGAGGCGTGCCGTGGCGCTCGCGGCGACCCCCCGGGCGATTCGATGGGGGCGCAGCCGCTCGGGCAGCTTTTCGTTGGCGATGGACGGATGGAGCGCGGCAATCGCCTCGTTCTGCCGTTGCCATTGTCCGATCTCTTCGGCCAGTTCCGGATGCGCCGCAAGGCGGCGCTCCACCTCGGCGCGTTCGTCGGCCGTCAGCTGCCCGTCGACGTAGGCGAGCAGCTGAGCGTCGCTAATGCCCGGCCCCCCTCGCTCGCTCATTTCACTGTCCTCAGGCGTGGTTCGTCAGTCACTCCGGTCAAATTCCTCAAGGTGGCCCGGGCGCGCCCGAGCCGCGACATCAACGTACCGGCGGGGATGCCGATGATCCCGGCCGCCTCCTGGTAGCTCGCCCCCTCGAGCACGACGAGCAGCAGCGCCTCGCGCTGTTCCTCGGGCAGCCGGTCGAGCGCGCGCGCCATCTCGCTGAGTGCGATGCGGCCCGGCTGCGAGGGCGGAATCGCAGGCTCGACCACCATTTCGTCCAGCGGCACGGCATGACCGCGCCGCCGGCTGGCCCTCAGATCGTTGCGGTAAATGTTGAGCAGCATCCGGAACAGCCACGCCTGCAGCGGCCCCGTCGGCGCCCACAGCCGGCGCTTGCGGATCGCCCGTTCGATGCAGTCCTGAACGAGGTCGTCGGCGCGATCGGGGTCGCGCGTCAGCGCCCGCGCATAGCGGCGCAGGGCAGGAATGCACCCCTCGATCTCGTCCAGGAACTGCTGCACGCGGGCTCCCGCCGAACGTCGGCCGGCTGCGGTTCAGCTTACATGCCTTCGTAGACGGCAGTGTGCCAGACTTCGCCGACCATGTCGCCGGTCGTGTCGCCGGGCTTCTCGTCCTTCACCCAGAAGTAGAGCGGCCAGCCCTTGTAGGCGACGATCTTCTCCTCGGTGTCGGTGCGGTCCATCAGCGTGAAGTCGCCGCTGACTTCGGTATCGGCAGGCACAAGCAGCGGCGGCCAGTTGGCGGCGCACTGGTCGTAGCAGTTGCTCTTGGCGCCTTGCTCGTCCTTGTCGAAGGTATAGAGCGTCATGTCGTTGGAGCCGACGAGCACCTGCTTGCCGCCGATGTCCATGGTCTTGACCGCGCCGCCGAGAAACTCCTCGGCAAGGGCGGGAAGAGCGGAGAAGGCGACGGCGGCGAGCGCGCCCAAGACGATCGAACGAACCTTCATGATGTTCTCCAGATTGTTGTGGTTTCGGGCCGGCTCCCAACCGGCCTCGATGCGCATCAACACCGCGGCGGAGGATTTATTCCCGGTGCCCGCGAAGTCCGCAGCGTGGCCGGGCAGGGGCATCCGCGCTGGACAGGCCTGCTGATTCCTGCTGGAAAAGGCTGCAGACCCGCGTGAGGCGGGCAGCCGGGCTCGGTAACCGCTGCCCGGTCCTGTTAGGAGGGACTTCAATGAAAAGACGTGAATTTTTCAAGACGGCGACCGCGCTGACTGCCGGTGCCGCCGCGGCGACGGCGCTCGCCGCGCCCGCCATCGCCCAAGGCAACCAGACCTGGCGGATGGTCACGACCTGGCCCAAGAACTTCCCCGGCCTCGGCGTCGGCGCGCAGCGTCTTGCCGATCGGATCACCGCCGCCTCCGGGGGACGGCTGACGATCCAGGTGTTTGCCGCGGGGGAGATGGTGCCCGGCCTGCAGGCACTCGACGCGGTGATCGACGGCTCCGCGGAGATGAGCCACGGCGCTGCCTACTACTGGCAGAACAAGAGCCAGGGCCTGAGCTTCTTCACCGGCGTTCCCTACGGCATGACCTCGCGCGAGCTCGCCGCTTGGGTTCGCTATCTCGGCGGCCAGGAAATCTGGGACGAGATCTACGACCAGTTCGGCGTGCAGGGCTTCCTTTCGGGCGATACGGGCACGCAAGCGGGCGGCTGGTTCAGGAACGAACTCACCGGCCTCGACTCGATCCAGGGTGTTCGCTTCCGCACTCCCGGGCTCGGTGGCCAGGTCTGGGCCAAGCTCGGCGCT
>CAYRNE010000416.1:0-2792 GCA_964425245.1 uncultured Devosia sp. | reverse complement strand
ATCGCGGAGGCCAGGGCGGGCCTGCGCCTGCTCGATTTCAATACCAAAGACGGCACGCCCTTGCCGGGAGTCGCCGTCTGGCACGCCGCCGACCTCCACCAGTATTCCTACGATTCGCCGAGCGGCGGAATCTTCACCCGGCTCTTCGTCGAAGGATTGCGGGAGCGCCGCGCCGCCTTCTCCGGCGACGGCCGGGTCAGCGCCAGCAGCCTGCTTGCCTATATTCAGGAGGGGGCCGAGGAATTCTGTCCGACCCATCCCCTGTGCCAGCCGCTCGGCTTCACGCCCGAACTGCTCGCACCCGACGCGTATCGCGCGGCGATCCTCGTGCCCTATGCCTCGGGCGGCGGTTCGTTGCTCGACGACGCGGCCGAGGAGCCGGACCCGGACACGACGCCGGGGCCCGAGAACGATCCCGGAGCCGACGCCGTGCCGCCGCTGGTCGATCTCGCCGAAGGGCTGTTCGCGCACGAAAACGACTTCGCCATCGAAGCGGCGATACTGCCCGGCCCGCGGGTCCGGCTCGGGGACGCAGTGCGCTTCAGCATCCGCTCTGAGGAAACGGGAAGGATCGTCGTTCTCGACAGCGGCCCCGACGGCACCCTGCGCCGCATCTTCCCCAACGCCTATTCGATGGCCGCGGAACGCGAGGGAATCGTCGTCGCCGGGCACGCGCTCAGCATCCCCGACGAGAGCTATCCGTTCGAGTTCACCGCGACCGATCCGGGGCCGGGTACGCTCGTCGTTCTCGTCACCGAGCCGGACGCCGACCTCGAAGCGCTGTTCAACTCGCCCGACTTCGAGGCCGTCGACAACGTCGAGAGGGCGCTCGTCGCCGTCGCTGCCGAGTTGCAGACGCCGATGATCGATCCGGACCCGGAGATACCGAACCGCGTGCGGAAATGGGCCTTTGTCACCGTGCCCTACCTGGTCAGCCCGTGATGCGCGGAACCGCCATCACGCTTGCGGCGGCGATCATCCTCGTCCTCACGCCGGCTGCCGTGCCGGCGCAGGAGGCGGCGAGCGGCATCGGCGAGACCTGCGCGGCGCTTGCCGCGGAGGTCGGGGCGGCGCGGGCGGACGGCGACACCGCGGCTTTCCCCGCGCTCTGGGACGCCGTGCGGGATCCCGCAGGCGGCTGCGACGAGCGGGCCATTCATTGCCTCGGCGACGCACTGGCCCTCGGCCAGCTCGAAGCAGCCTACGCCGCGGCCGAGGGCGACACCGACATCGCCGCGCTGATCGGCCTCGCCGAGGCTGGGCTCATTTATGGCGCGCCCTGGCAGCTTGAGGCGGGCCTCGGCGACCTCTATCTCGAGCAGGGCAGGAGCGGCGCGGGCGGGCTGGCCTATGGCCGCTCCGCCCTGCATTTCCAGCAGGCGCTGATCGCCATCGGCGAGACCGCGATATGCGCCGATTTCGGCGAGGCTGCGCGCCCTGCCGCAACCGAAGTGGCGCCGCTCTACGAGCGGCTGTCGGCGGCGCTTTTGCTTGCCGAGCCGCTCGAAGTCGCGACGACCCGCTGCGCGCCCTGCCAATGGCTGTTCCTCGCAGGCATCAACGGCTTCACGCCCGAGGTGCGGCCTCTGCCGATCACGTTTGCGAGCGGCTCGGCCGAGCCGGCCGCGACGGGCCGCGAGGCGATCGCGGCGCTGCTCGAATGCCTCAGGGCGCGCGGGGAGACCCGCATCGTGCTCTCCGGGCACAGCGACCCGACGGGGAGCGCCGAGGCCAACCTGCGGCTCTCGGAACGGCGGCTCGAGCACGTCGCGGCGTTGCTCCGCGAAGGCGGCTTTGCAGGAGAGATCGCGCTCGAAGCGCGCGGCGAGGAGGAGCCGTTCCACCCCGAAGCGGGATATCTTCCCGAAGCGGACGCGCTACGCCTGTCGCGGCGGATCGAACTCGTGAGCTTGGCGGGCGGGAGGGATGACGGATGCAGCTGACGGGCATGGTTGCCCGCGACCGCCTCCATCCGGGCGTCGTGGTCGGTGTCGGCAACGGCATCATCCTTGGCTACATGATGTGGAAGACCCGGCTGTTGCCGCGCTTCCTGTCGATCCTTGGTCTCATCGGCGGCCCAGCCCTCCTCCTCGGCAGCTGCGGCGTGATGTTCAATCACTTCGAGCTTGGTTCGACCATTCACGGCCTGTTTGTCGCCCCCGAGTTCTTCTGGGAACTGCTGCTTGGCATCTGGCTGCTGGTCCGTGGGTTCAATCCCGCGGCGCTGGCCGCAACGCTGGAGTGTGACGGGCGATGCCGTCACGCGCCTTCGGACCACAGGCACGAGGATGCTCGCAAAAGCAGCGATCGCGACCAGTGGCAGGGGCAGCCAGTCGACATCGGGCGTTACCGATGATCGCCACTGTTGGCGGGTCGTTGGCAACGTTGAGGGCTGCGTGGAACAGCGCGGCGATGACGACGCTCTGGCGGGCCGCGTTGTAGAGCCTTGCGACGATCACTCGGAAGAACAGGGCGAACACGATCTGGATGCCCATCATGGCGAGCGCCGGCAGAATGCACCGGCGCCCAGGTAGTTGACCACGAGGGGAGCGAAACCGAAGAGCGGCGCTACGATCAGCGCGGCGCGGATCTCGCCGCGACGCGGCCCTTGAACCCTTCGACAACGCTTGACTCGATGGCGGCACCAAGGAAAGTCGAGCCGGCGCTACGCAGGCGCGGTGTCGCGCCCAGTTCAGGCCGATTTCACGGAACCGCCTCGAGGTACTCGATATAGACCAGCGGCTTGCCCGCTTGGCTCGTCTCGCGCGCCGACTTGGTCCGATCGACCTGGA
>CAYRNE010000415.1:0-2801 GCA_964425245.1 uncultured Devosia sp. | reverse complement strand
TTTCCACCGATCGGCGCAAGTTCATCGTGGCCGATACGCCGGGGCACGAGCAGTACACCCGCAACATGGCGACCGGCGCCAGCAATGCCGAACTGGCGCTGGTGCTCGTCGATGCGCGCAAGGGCCTGCTGACGCAGACGCGCCGGCACAGCTTCATCCTCTCGCTCATCGGGGTTAAGCATGTGGTGCTGGCGGTCAACAAGATCGACCTCGTCGGCTACGACCACGATGTTTTCCGGTCGATCGAGAGCGATTATCGGGAATTCGCCAGGGACCTGCGCTTCGAAACGCTGCAGGCGATCCCGATCTCGGCGCTGCGCGGCGACAACATCGTTGCAAAGAGCGCCGGAACGCCGTGGTACGACGGCCCCCAGCTGCTGCCATATCTCGAGGAAATCGAGGTCGCTGGCGAGCGGACCCAGGGGCAGCTGCGCTTTCCTGTTCAATGGGTCAATCGAACCGATCTCGATTTTCGCGGTTTCGCCGGAACACTGGCCTCCGGCAGCATCAGGGTCGGCGACCAGGTGCTGGTTGCCGCTTCCCGCAAGCCGGCCGTCGTCAAGCGCATCGTCACGATGGACGGCGATCTCGATGAGGCGATCGGCGGCGAGGCTGTGACGCTCGTCCTCGATCGCGAGGTCGACATCTCGCGCGGCGACATGCTGGTGACGCCGGGCGAGACGCCGGAATACTCGACGCATTTTCAGGCACGGATCGTATGGATGGCCGAGGAGCCCGCGTTTCCCGGGCGCTCCTACCTGCTCAAGGTCGGCACGCAGCAGGTGCCCGCGACAATTACGGACCTGCGCTTTCGCACCAACATCAACACGCTCGATGAGAGCGCGGCGAGGACGCTGGAGCTCAACGAAGTCGGCACCGTCAACATAGCGACAGACAAGCCGATCGCCTTCGACAGCCACGGGACCAACCCGGCCACCGGTTCGTTCATTCTCATCGACAGGATTTCGAATGCGACGCTCGGCGCCGGCGTCATCGACTTCGGGCTTCGGCGCGCGCAGAACCTGAGCTACCAGTCGTTCGACGTGAACCGGCAGGTCCGGGCCGAGATGAAGGGGCAGGAGCCTGCAATCATCTGGTTCACCGGCCTTTCCGGCTCGGGCAAATCGACGATCGCCAATCTCATCGAGAAGCGGCTGACGGCGGAGGGGAGGCACGCCTACATCCTTGACGGCGACAACGTCCGCCACGGGCTCAACAAGGATCTGGGATTCACCGATGAGGCGCGCGTCGAGAACATCCGCCGTGTCGCCGAGGTCGCGCGCCTGATGGCCGACGCCGGGTTGATCGTCATCTGCTCGTTCATTTCGCCGTTCCGCAGCGAACGCCGGCTGGCGCGCGAAATTGCCGGCGACATCAAGTTCACCGAAGTTTACGTCGATACCCCCCTCGCGGTTTGCGAGGCTCGCGACCCCAAGGGCCTCTATGCGCGGGCGAGGCGTGGCGAGATCCAGAATTTCACGGGCGTTTCCAGCCCTTATCAGGCCCCGGAAAGGCCCGATGTGCTGCTGCGCGGCGGCCAGTTCGAGCCGGCCGAGCTGGCGGACGAACTGTACCGGCAGCTCTTTGCCTGGGAGACCTATTCAATCTGAGTTCCGTCGGCCCGGCGGCAATTGTGCGTTTCTGCCGCATTTGGCAGAATGGCGCGCTGTCGGTCCGCGGAATGTCGGAATGCGTCACGTTGCCGGAGTGCTTGTGCTGTTGCTTTCGCTCGGCCTTGCCGGCGTGGCGCGGGGAGATTTCGACCAGAGCCGCGCCTGGTTCGAGGCGCTTCCGGTCGACGACCGGACGGAGACGCAGGCCAATCTCACGCTGCTCGGCTACTACACGTATCTCGTCGACGGTCAGTTCGGAAAAGGCACCTACGAAGCCCTGACGGCGTTTCAGCGCAGTCTCGGGCGGGCGCAGACCGGCGTTCTCATCCCGCGCGACCGTGACGTCCTGCTGGCACAGGCCGCTGACGTCTATGCGTCACTCGGCATGGACCTCGTGCGCGACAAGGAGGCGCAGTCCGCCCTGATCATGCCGGTCGGCCTCCTGACCGAGGCTCAGACGCACAAGCGCGGACATTCCTATGCCACTCCGGACGGGGGAATCCGGCTCGAAACGATGCGCCGGCCCGCCGGCGAGCAATCGTTCCGCGCGGTCTTCGAGGAATTGACCGCACCCCGCAGCGGACGGTCGGTTACCTATTCGAACTACAACGACAACCGGTTCGTCGTGTCCGGCACCGAGTCCGATCGGCGCTTCTATACCCTGTTTCAGAATGCCGAAACCGACAGCGTCGGCTATTCGCTGAGCTGGACCGAGGCGAACGACGATCAGGCCTCGATGCTCGCCATCTTCATCGCGTCCCATTTTTCGGCCCTGCGCTACCTGCCGGCCGAGGACGACGAGGTGAAGATCGCCGAAACGCCGAGCGTCGTGCAGCAGTTCGGAGTTTTCCTGCTTCCCGCCAACGCGCCCGACGTCATCGTCCTCAACGGTGAGGTGACGCATACGCTCGCGAGCGACTTCCGGCGAGCGCTCGAGGTGCGCCCCAATGCCACGACAATCGTGCTCAACAGCCCTGGCGGTTACGTCGACAATGCGCTTCAGGTCGCGCACGAGGTGCGGCGGCGGGGCATGAGTGCGCTCGTTGCCAGCGGCATGGGCTGCTATTCGGCATGCTCGTACATCTTCTTTGCCGGTCAGCCGCGCTACGTCGAGGGCGAACTCGGCGTGCACCAGATTTCGGCAGAAGTGGCCGATCTTGTCCTGGCGCAGACCACGCTCTCCGACGT
>CAYRNE010000414.1:0-2806 GCA_964425245.1 uncultured Devosia sp. | reverse complement strand
CCTTCGTGCGACCAGCCGTCGGCGCCGTGGCACTGCAGAAAATCAGCTCGTTGTGACAAATCGACGCGGTGAATACTGCCGCTAACCGGTCTCATCTCTCCGCCGCCTCAACAATCGGCTCCGGCTGGCACGCGCGAGCTCGACTGCCTGTTAGCAGCCGCACGTACTTTGGCAGCGGTGTCCTCGGTTAAAATGAAGATCTGCAAGTATTTACGGGATCCGCGCGGCGCGCTGCCCGTCGTGGTCGCTGAAAAATCGACCGCGGCAGGCATCTTGCGTCAGTCGAGCAGTGATGAAATTCCTTTACCCAGTCGTAAGTCGAGCAAGATCAATGCTTTCCGGACGCCCGAAGCTCCTGGGAAGTCTGGTCTCATCGGTCGCCATTGCACTCTTTCTCTCGGCCGGGTACATCGCCTGGTTCAGCTACGACGTCACAGCCGGTCTGCCCGACTCGACCGCCCTTCGGGAGATCGGCGACATGGCGCAGTCGACGACCCTCTACGATTCCAGGGATCAGCCGGTCTTCACGATTTTCAAGGAGCAGCGGATCGAGGTGCCGCTCGACAGGATCTCGCCAAACTTCCTGAAAGCGGTGATCTCGGTCGAGGACCAGCGGTTTTACGAGCACAGCGGCGTGGACGCCATCCGCGTGGCGGCCGCCGCCCTGCGCAATTTCCAGGAAGGCCGGCGGGCGGAGGGAGGCAGCACCATCACGCAGCAGCTGGCCCGCCAGAGCTTTCTCAGCCGCGATAAAACGTATCGACGCAAGCTCAAGGAGGTCATCCTCGCCGCGCAGATCGAGAGCGTCTACAGCAAAGAGGAGATTCTCGCGCTCTACCTCAACAAAGTGTATTTCGGGGATGGTCTGTATGGAGTTGAGGCAGCCTCGCGCGGCTATTTCGGGAAGCCGGCTTCCGACCTGACGGTCGCCGAGGCGGCGCTTCTGGCCGGACTCATCCAGTCCCCGTCGAGCTATGCCCCCACCGTCAACCTGGACCGGGCCGTCGCGCGCCGGAACGTCGTGCTCTCGGCGATGGCGTCCACGGGCGCGATCGAGGCGGAAGAGGCTGAGCGGGCAAAGGCATCGGAGGTCGAACTCGAGAACGCGCTCGAGATCCGCGAGACGTTCGGCCTCTACTTCAAGGAGCAGGTCCGCAAGGAACTCGTGGATCGCTTCGGGTGGCAGCGGGTCTACCAGGGCGGGCTGAGAGTCTATACGACCATGGATTCGGCGCTGCAGCGAGCCGCCGAAGCGCTCGTGGAACGCGGCGTCACCGACATCGAAACGCGCCGGGAGTTCAAGTATCCGACCCGCAAGTCGCAGCCGCCGGGCGACGGCGAGGCGCCCGAGTATCTCCAGGCCGCGCTCGTCTCTCTCGATCCCACGAACGGCTACGTCCTCGCGCTGGTCGGCGGACGCGACTTCAACGAGAGCCGTTTCAACCGGGCGACCCAGGCGAAACGGCAGTCGGGCTCGGCCTTCAAGCCGTTCGTCTACGCCACCGCGATCGAGGCCGGCTACAGCCCCGCAACCGTCATCACCGGCTTGAATCAGCCGATCGACACGCTCCAGGGCAAGTGGGTGCCGGAGGACGAGCATTCCACCGCAACGTCGATGACGCTGCGGACCGGCCTGCGCACGTCCAGCAACCGCGCCGCCGTGCAACTGTTGAATGCCGTGGGGATCCAGAACGCGGTCGGCTATGCGGAACGGTTGAACGTCGGCACGCCGCCAAGCGTGCCCTCCCTGGCGCTGGGCTCGAGCGACGTGACCCTGCTCTCGCTCACCGCGGCCTACGGGGCGTTTGCCGCCGAGGGGACGGTTCGGACTCCAACGCTGATCCGCCGGGTCGAAGACAGCGACGGCAACGTCCTCTGGCAGGCGAATCCTGAAGGCCGTCAAGTCATCAGCGAAGCCACGGCCTATCTGATGGCCGACATGCTCTCGGACGTGGTCGATCACGGCACCGCGTATCGCGCGCGGCAGGCGGGCTTCACGCTGCCGGCCGCGGGCAAGACCGGCACGACCAACGACTATCTCGATGCGTGGTTCGTGGGCTTCACGCCGCGGATCGTCACTGGCGTCTGGATCGGATTCGATCGGCCCCAGACGATCATTGCCAACGGCTACGGCGGCGAGCTGGCGGTGCCGATCTGGGCCAACTTCATGAAGGCGGCGACGAAGGGGCACAAGCGCGAGTGGATCGATCGTCCCGCCAACGTGATCGGCGTCAACGTGTGCCGCGTGTCGGGCAAGCTCCCGAATGGCGGCTGCGACAATGTCGAGGTCATCGCGCCCGACGGCTACTCGGAGCGGCGGTCGATGATCTACACCGACTTCTTCGTCCGCGGCACGCAGCCGACGGAGATCTGCCCGCTGCACCCGCAGCGCTCGCTCCTCGACCGCCTCGCCGGCGTGTTCGGTGGCGGAGACGACGCCCGTGCGGTTTCGGCGGAGGAGGTCGGTCTGCCGGCCCCCGTCCCGGCAAGAACCAGCGGCGCCCCCGCTCCGCCGCCCCCCGCCGCCGCCAAAGCATCGGCCGACCCCAAAAAGCCGGCCGAGGAAAAGGCGGAGGAACCCAAAAAGAAGCGCGGCTTCTGGTCCCGCCTCTTCGGCCGCGGTGGCAACGACGACGACAAGAAGAAGGACGACGACAAGAAGAAACAGGAAGAAGAGAAGAAGAAGCAGGAGCAGAAGAAGAAGCCCGGCGGCGGCCGATAACGCCAGCCCCGGCAATCAACGACAGCAAACGGCCCCGCGGGGCGCCGACCATCGGTCGGCGTAGTGGGAGACGAAAAGACCGGC
>CAYRNE010000413.1:0-2810 GCA_964425245.1 uncultured Devosia sp. | reverse complement strand
TTATGGCAACGCCTTCAATGTGATGCGCACCGTCGAGGAGCTGGAGCAGGCCGGGGTGGCTGCCTTGACGATAGAGGACACATCGCTGCCCACGCTTTTCAATGCACCCGACAGGGGAACGCTGATCTCGGTCGAGGAGGGGGTGGCAAAGCTTCGCGCCGCCCTCGCGACACGCGGAACCCACGGCATTGTCGTCGTCGCACGTACCGGTGCGCTGCGGATCGGCGGCATCGCCGAGACGCTCAAGCGCGCCCGTGCATACGAGGAGGCTGGCGCAGAGGCCCTGCATCTCGCCGGCCTGACGTCGCGCGAAGAGTTGGACGCGATTGCCGCCGCTACGACACTTCCCCTCATAGCGAGCGCACCACCGCGCGACATGAATGACGACGCGTACCTTGCCGGCCGCCGCGTCAAGATCGCGCTGCAGGGACACAAGCCGATGATGGCTGCGGTCGCCGCGATCCACGCCTCCATGTCGGAGTTGCGGCGCGGTGTCTACCCAGCCGATCTAAGCATAGACGCTCCAGAGGAGTTGGTGCGCCAACTGAGCGAGGAGGCGCGTTATGCCGACCTCGCCAGCACGTATCTCAAGGACAAGCCAAAGCAATCATAGCCTGCTCGCCAAGGGCGACGGATTGGGCTTGCCAAGGCCCAATCCGTGTGATTGCAATAATGGCGCCATTTTTATTTGCGCGATTGGCGGGAGAAGTTTTTGATGGCGATTAGACGGCGTGAGTTCAATCCAACGGCGACGGGGCCACTGATCGGCGTGAGGGTCCTCGACCTTTCCCGTCTGGTATGCGGAAACACGCTGACCCAGCTCCTCGCCGATCACGGAGCGGAGGTCATCAAGGTCGAACCGCCGCAAGGCGACACGCTTCGTGACTGGAAAAAGGGAGGCGTTGAGGCCCACTGGAAGAACCTTTCTCGCAACAAGAAGAGTGTTTGCCTCAACTTCCGCACCCCCGAAGCGATTGACATCCTGAAGCGGCTGGTCGTCGATGCTGCGGTGTTCGTCGAGAGCTTCCGCCCCGGAACGATTGAAAACATGGGGCTTGGGCCCGACGTCCTTCACCGGCTAAATCCGCGGCTCGTGATCGTACGGATTTCGGGATGGGGTCAAACCGGACCCTATGCTCAACGGCCCGGATTCGGGTCGCTGGTCGAGGGCATGTCCGGCTTCGCAGCCATGACCGGCTACCCCGATCGTGCACCGCTCCTGCCGCCCAACGCCCTGGCCGACGCCATAGCCGGCTATGCCGGCGCGTTCGCCGCCATGATGGCACTTCGGCATGTGGAGGTTACGGGCGGAAAGGGTCAGGTCGTGGACCTGCCGCTCTTCGATCCTCTGTTTTCGGTGCTTGGTCCCGAAGCGGCACATTTCAGGATCAGCGGCAAGGTCAAGCCGCGGGTGGGCAGCCGCAGCGGCAACGCCGCGCCGCGCAACGTCTACCGTACCAGCGATGGCAAGTGGGTGGCTTTGTCGGCCTCTATCCAGCAGATGGCCATGCGCCTTTTCAAGGCCATCGGCCGGCCCGACATGTGCGAAGACCCGAAGTTTTCTACCAACCAGGCGCGCGTCGCCAATGTCGATGAGCTCGACGATATTATCGGCGCCTTCATCGCCACCAAGACACAGGTAGAAAATCTCTCATTTTTCGAGGCCGAGGAAATCACTATCGGTCCGATCTACGACATCTCGCACATCGTCGAGGACCCTCACTTCCAGGATCGCGAGGTCGTGGTGGAACTTCCCGACGAGGACATTGAGCAATTTCCGATGAGCGGGATCGTGCCGCGCCTGACCGACACGCCCGGCGACTTTTTCCGGCCTGCGCCAAGATTGGGCGAGCACAATGTCGAGGTTCTGCGCGGAGCCGGCATCACCGATGGTGCATACGAACGGCTGGTCGCATCGGGCGTCATCGGCCCCAGGACTTCCCAGAAGCAGGAAGCCTGAAGGATGCGCCGTGAGATCCCATTCTGGCGGTCGATTCTCTTCGTTCCCGCCAATGTTGAAAGGTTCGTCAACAAGGCCATTGAGCGTGGGGCGGACGCCTTGCTCATCGACCTCGAGGACGCGATTGCGCCGGCCGACAAGGAAGCAGCGCGTGCCGCGCTTCCGAATGCGATAGAGACGCTCAGCAAGGGAACCGCTGACGTCGGCGTTCGCATTAATCGGCCCCTCGATCTTGCCGTTCGCGACCTCGAGGCGGCCGTGCGGCCCGGCGTCTCCTTCTTGGGACTCCCGAAGGTCGAGAATGCTGCCCAAGTGCAATTGCTCGCCGAGTTTGTCGATGAGCTCGAACAACGCCAGGGCATGGAGAACGGTACCATCCGCTTCCTGGCATATGTCGAAAGTGCCTCGGCCTTCTTCCGTCTCGAGGAGATCGCCACCGCCCATCCGCGCGTGGTCGCGCTGACGCTGGGGAGTGAGGACTTTGCATCTTCTGCCGGGTTCGAGCCGACCGCAGAGGCTTTGTTGATGCCGAAACAGCTGGGCTTGCTCGCTGCGCGCGCGGCCGGAATCCACCCCGTCGGCTTCCTTGGATCGGTGGCGAATATCTCGGACATGCATAGCTTCCGCGACGTGCTGCGCCGCTCACGAAAGCTCGGCTTTGCGTGTGGCTTCGCCGTTCATCCCGCGCAGGTGACCGTGCTGAATGAGGAGTTCATGCCGTCGACCGAGGAGATCGAGTACGCCCGCGATCTTATGGCAGCCGCGGCGGCGGCACCCGACGGGGCATTCAGCTTTCGCGGGAAGATGGTCGACCGGCCAATCTTAACGCGCGCAAGGGAGCTCGTCGAAC
>CAYRNE010000412.1:0-2815 GCA_964425245.1 uncultured Devosia sp. | reverse complement strand
CGATCGCGACCTCCGTCTCGCTGACGGACATTTGCGACCGGTCGATGCTGCGGTCGAGCACCACGTCCGAGGCGTCGGACATCATTTCCTCCTGTGACCGGTGTCGAGTCGTCGCTCCATGAACATCGAGTAGCGCGACATCGAGAAGCAGAAGATCCAATAGATGACGGCCGCAAAGATGTAGCCAGTCACGGCCTGGTTCGGCGCGAACCAGTTGGCGTCGGACGTTCCCGCCTGAATCGTGTTCAGCAGGTCGAACAGCCCCACGATGGAAACCAGCGAGGTGTCCTTGAACAGGGCGATGAAGCTGTTCACGATGCCCGGGATCACGTGCTTGAGGGCCTGCGGCAGGACGATGAATCCCATCCGCTGCCAATAGCTCAGTCCGAGCGAAGCGCCAGCCTCGTACTGCCCCCGCGGGATCGCCTGCAGGCCGCCGCGCACAACCTCGGCCATGTACGCCGATGAGAAGAGCGTGATGCCGACGAGCGCCCTGAGCAGCTTGTCGATCGAGGTGCCCTGCGGCAGGAACAGCGGCAGCATGATCGATGCCATGAACAGCACCGTGATGAGGGGTACGGCGCGCCAGAGCTCGATGAAGGCAACGCAGAGCGTCTTGATGACGGGCAGCTTGGACTGCCGGCCAAGGGCGAGCAGGATGCCGATCGGCAACGACCCGATAATGGCGACGTACGAGATCAGGAGCGTGAGGAGAAGCCCGCCCCAGTGCTCGGTCGGAACCGGCCGCAGCCCCAGCACGCCCCCCGTGAGCAGGATATAGGAAACGACCGGAAGCACGCCGAAGAACAGGATCGCGTTGATCGTCTTGAACGGAACCCGCGGGATGGCGAGCGGTATCAGGAAGGCGGCGGCGAGGGCGAAAACGAGGTTGGGCCGCCAGTATTCCTCGATCGGATAGAAGCCGTAGATGAAGAAGTTGATGCGCGCCGCTACATAGGCCCAGCACGCCCCCGCATTGAGGGCGCGGCACTCTTCGACCGTCCCCCCCGGCCAGACCGCCTTGGTGATGAGGAAATCGATCACCGGCGGAACCGCCCAGGCGAGGAAGGCGACCGCGAGCACCGTCATGAACGAGTCGGCGGGTGTGGCGAACAGGTTCTGGCGAACCCACGCCAGGGCGCCGGTGGACCGGCGAGGCGCCGGCTGCTCGGGTACGATCTCGGTGCGAACGTATGAAAGGCTCATCGCGAAATCCTCACCGTTCGACCAGCGCCACGCGGGCGTTGTACCAGTTCATGACCATCGAGGTGAGCAGCGAGATCGTCAGGTAAACGCCCATCGTCATGGCGATGATCTCGATCGCGCGGCCCGTCTGGTTGAGGGCGGTCCCGGCAAACACATTCACCAGTTCGGGATATCCGATCGCCGCCCCGAGGGAGGAGTTCTTCGTCAGGTTGAGGTACTGGCTGGTCAGCGGCGGCACGATGACGCGCATGGCCTGCGGCACGATCACGAGCCGCAGCCGATCGCCATCCTTGAGCCCGAGCGACTGCGCCGCCTCGGTCTGTCCATGGCTCACCGCCAGAATGCCTGCGCGCACGGTCTCGCCGATGAACGCCGCGGTGTAGATGATGAGGCCGAAGGCGAGCGCCACGAACTCCGGCGGCAGAGCCAGGCCGCCGGTGAAGTTGAAGCGCTGAAGGACCGGAGGCTCGAAGCCGACATCGGCGCCGACGAGGAACCAGCTGACGACGGGCAGGATCACGATGACCGCAAGCCCGGTCAGAAAGACTGGGAACCGCTGTCCGGTCTGCTCGAGCCGCCGGCGCGCCCAGAACCGTATGCCAAGCGCGATGGCGATGGCCGCAAGAAAGGCGACGATGACCACGCCGAAGCTGTCGTTGGGCATCGGCCGCGGCACGTAGAGCCCGCGCTGGTTGATGAAGATGTCGAACGGCAGCGCGAGCGACTCGCGAACGGCCGGCATCGCCTTGAGCACGGCGAAATACCAGAAGAAGAGCTGAAGCAGCAGCGGGATGTTGCGTATCGTCTCGATGTAGATCGTCGCGAGGCGGGCAATGATCCAGTTGCGCGACAGACGCGCGATGCCGAGCATGAAGCCCAGCATGGTCGCAAAGACGATGCCGAGGATGGCGACCAGAAGCGTATTGGTCAGGCCGACGAGGAACGCTTCCCAGTAATAGGACGTGCGGTCCCAGTGGAAGAGCGAGAAGCTGATGTCGAAGCCCGACGTCTTCCACAAGAAGTCGAAGCCGGTGGTCTTGTTCTGCGCGGCAAGGTTTGCCGCGGTATTGCCGATGATCCAGATGAAGAAGGCGACGACGAGGATGCCGACCACGATCTGGTAGAACACGCCCCGGATGACCGGGTCGTTGAGAAAGAACGTCCGCGGCGGCGCTTGGTTTGACGTATCGATTGCGGCCATACGCTCCTAGTCCCCTGCCCAGGCTATCCGCAGATGCAATGCAAACGGGAATCCGGCGCCGCGGACGGCGCCGGATTCCTGTCCGCGAACGATTAGCGGATCGGCGGCGCGTACTGAATGCCGCCATCCCTCCACAGGGCATTGATGCCGCGCTCGAGCCCGATGGGCGTAGTCGGCCCGACGTTGCGCTCGTAGCTCTCGCCGTAGTTACCGATGTGCTTGATGATCTGGTAGGCCCAGTCCTTCGTCACGCCGAGCGGGGTGCCGAAGTCGCCCTCGACGCCGAGCAGGCGCTTGATCGCCGGGTTGTCGGAGCCAAGCATCTCGTCGACGTTCGCCTGCGTCACGCCGAGTTCCTCGGCTTCGAGCAGCGCGAAATAGGTCCAGCGGGCGAGGTTGAACCAGCCG
>CAYRNE010000411.1:0-2831 GCA_964425245.1 uncultured Devosia sp. | reverse complement strand
GTTTGCAGCCGGTTTGCAGATTCTGTGCTGCTTGCGTTCTCGAGGATGTTGATCGCACTCGTTGCGAGCGCCCGCGTGCGCGCCAGATAGCGATCAAGGATTGAATCCACTGTTCGTAGTGAGTGATCCGTGATTGCGGCGATCTGCAAGGCACTGCAACCAGCTTCCGCCAGCATTGTCACGGCGGTCCCGCGAAGATCATGAAAGTAGGTGATTGATGCCCGCTGCGATGGCCGCCTTGTGCCACTGCGCCTTGAAGTGACGAGCAGTCCAGGGCCGGCCAGTCGTCGTCGTGAGCACAACGGTCGCTGAGCGGTTCATGCCGTCCAGCATCCGCTTCAGGGCAACGGTGCAGGGAATGTCGACCTTTCGACCTGTCTTTCCCTGCCGCAGGGTCAGAAAGCTGCCGTCGTAGTTGTTCCAGGCCAGCTTCAGGAGATCGCCCTGACGTTGCCCGGAATGAAGAGCGAGGATTAAGGCCCTTTGCATCTCCAATGACGCCGAGTTCATGAATGCGTCGATGTGCTCGGGCAACCAGATCAGCTCGGATCGATCGACCTTGTGGAGGCGCTTGAAGCCGGCCAGGTGATTGGTCGCCAGCCGGCCATTGTCCTTTGCCCAGCTGAGCATGGCAGAGATGACACTCAAGCGGTTGTCCGCCTCGCGGTTACCGGATGTCCGTGCGACTGCGGCTCCCCAATCGAGAAAGTCCTTCCGGACACGCGCATCCTGGAGCGCCGGAATCGGCATATCGCCAAACTCCGCCTCGGCTTTGGTCAGCATGCGACGGTATTCGCGCTGGGTGCTCTCGGCCCGGCGCTCGAACTCGGGTGAAAGCAGATAGTCGCGGATGAGTTGGACGAAGGTGCCGGCGAGGCGATCGGAAACGGACTTCTCCGCCTCAGCATAGTCGCGGACAAACTCGGCCGATCCGGGTTCACCGTGGAGTCGCCGACCCGTTGCCCGGTGATAATGATAGTAGACAACCTCACCGGTCGCGAGGCTCTTACGGACCCGGTTGACGCCCTTCAGGTTAGCTCTGACCACGGCTGCTCCTCCATGCATCGTAGGCGGAAGCAGAAGGTTCCTCGGCCTTCAGACCGCTTAGCGCATTCAGCGCGTGGTCAAGTGCCGCCTTATCCCACCGCTTCACGCCTCCCAGCGGCAGGGGAGGAGGAAACTGCCCCTTGGCCACCAGATTGTCGAAGTAGCCCGGGCTCACCCCAAGATAACTCGCGGCTTCGGGCCGATTATAGACGCGGCGGTCGGCCGGCGGCAGGACATGGATCAGTTCGGTTGTCAGAAACAATTCGGGGCTCCTGACCAACGGTAGTGGCACCGTCGATTTTAAGGCTCGGATCTCGGTCCCGTCTTGTTATAGCGCTCGTGCGCTCGTCAGTATGCGAATGTTCGCGAAAAATTGGCCTTGATTCTGCTCCCCGATCACTATGAAACCAGCCACCGGTATTCCGCCTCCTAGAGGAGGTTTGACGCCCCGAGTGCCGCGGCACCCCGAGCCATCCCCATGAGCAGAGCGGATTTTTCTAGGACTTCCACTTCCAGCAGCGCCTCGGGACTCGCCGTCCACCTGTTTGCTCCGGGACGGGGATCGAGCCATGCCTGGCCCCGGGGGAACGGGTGCTGCTCGGTGTCGCCACCACGCACGTTAGGGCTCCGCTATCATGTGGTCGCCTGATCTTCCGCAGGGCTGCACGGCGCAGTGCCCGGATACCCGGTAAGCTCCGAGGACCACTTCTCGATCTCCACGCAGAGATCGTTGAAACGTTCGATGTCCCTTCCAAGCATCTCCGTAAGGGTCTCAAGCACCCCGGAGGTGCGATCCATCGCCTGAACCGCGATCCGCAGGTTTGTTGCGACGCCAACCAGGGAAGTCCCCATCCGGTCCAGTTTCCGTTCCAGGTGCGCGGCGCCGGCGGAAAGCACAAGCTGCACGACATGACCCTCCATGAACTGTGGAAGGGCGAGGCGCATGAGTTCGTTCGCGTCGCATTCTAGCGCGCGAGCAACGTCGGAGACGCGATCGAGCGGTAGCTTTGCAGTTCCGGCAACAATCTTGGTGAGCAGGTCAGCGGAGCGAAATCCCGCGTCCCGGGCGATTTCGGTCAGACTCTTGTGTTCGAGACGTTCATGAACGCGATCCGAAACAAAGGCAGTGAGGGAGGGAGGGGAGATGGAATCTTCAGTCATGGCATGCTTTCGATAAGCTATTGAAGTGATTAGCTTATAGCATCGCTACGATGGGAAAATGCGGGCAACGTATTCCCGGCCGGTTACCCCATGGGCACGGCTGGATGGCGAGTTGCCCGTCATCCCTCTGAAATGCACTAATGACGAGCGCAGCCGGGAAGATAACCGTCGGTTCTCGCGGCCCAGCAATGCTTCGATTGCCGCGAAGCTCGACAAGCATGTCCACAAGGGAACGAGCCACTCAGGCGATGGTATCGAGATCAACGTCGTTCCTGCTTCGAAACCGATCGGATACCCGGGTTGTCTGGGAACTGACCTGCGGCGCCAGGCGCACTCCCAGTCGAATTCGTTATGGTAGCGGTTGCTGCTGTGATTCAGATGCGAACATCGTTAGCCCCTAGCCTTCGATGACTGGCCCAGGGACGATTTGGTCATCCTTACGGACGCACGGTCGCGTTGCCAGCTGTGAAGCGCACGAGGTTGCGCCGTGGCGCGCTTGCCTGTTGCGCGCTTCGACAGCACTGCGACAATGCATGGACGCTGCCCTGGCTCAACCTGACGCCAGGGACGCATCAGGCGTGGTGATGGGCGCAAGACTCGTTGTTCAACAAAGCCGGATTGAC
>CAYRNE010000410.1:0-2840 GCA_964425245.1 uncultured Devosia sp. | reverse complement strand
CTGCTTGAGCTGATCGGCGAGCTCGATGCCCTTCTCGAACGGCAGGCCGGAGAACGTCTCGCCCACATTGAAGAACTCGCCCTCCGCGTTGTAACTGCGGTGATCGGTGTGGGCGAACCTCGTCTCCTTCGTCCATTTGCCGGTGAGCAGGCCGCTCGCAAGCGGCAGGCGGGCGATGATGCCGACGTTCTGCGCCGCTGCCTTGGGCAACACCTCGGTCGCATAATCCTGCCGGAACAGGTTGAAGATGATCTGCAGCGTCGCCAGCCCTTCGGCACGCAGGCAGATCAATGCCTCTTCGACATTTTCGACGCTCGCGCCCCAGTGGCGCATCAAACCCTCGTCACGGAGATCGTCCATGACGTTGAAGATCTCGCCGTCGCGCAGCACGTCGGTCGGAATACAGTGGAGTTGCGCAAGGTCCAGCGTCTCGCCACCTATGCGCTTGAGCGAGCCGGCAAGGCTGTCCTTGACGTTGCGGCGGCTGTACCCGGTCATGCCGGGAAACTGCTCGCCGCGCCCAAGCTTGGTGGCGACGAGAACGCCCTTTTTGTCCCCGAAGGCGCCGATGCGGCTTTCGGACTGGCCGCCGCCATAAACATCGGCGGTGTCCCAGAAATTCACCTCGAGCGACCGTGCCGTCGCGAGGATTTCGTTGGCCTCGGCATCGGAAACGGGGCCGAAGTCGCCGCCGAGCTGCCAGCAGCCCAGCCCGATCTCGCCCACTTCGTATCCGGTCTTCCCCAGGATGCGCCGTTCCATCCCTTCCCCCCTTAAGACCGCAGCTTTCTGGGGGTCAGATCGACGCCGTTGGCGCGGCCGACATACTCGGGCAGGTGCGGCACGTAGTCCTCCGGGCCGCTGCCGCCTGACGCGTTGGCGAGGGCGAAGGCGTTCTTGACCGCGTTGCCCACCGGGTTCATGAGCTTCGCCGCGTCGGCCATGGATTCGAGATACGTCAGGTCCTTGAAGGCGTTGGCGAGCGTGAACTTGTGGGCCTCGCGGTTGCCTTCGATCGTGTGGGCCATGAAAGTCTGGTAGAAACCGCAATCCATGCGGCCGCCGCGAATGACGCTGTCGAAGCGCTCCGGCGAGATGCCGACCTTGCTCGCCAGCGCCAGCGCCTCGGCGTAGATCGCCGCATAACCCAGCGAGACGAAGTTGTTGAGCAGCTTCATCCGGTGGCCGTCACCGACGCCGCCGATATGGACGATCTTGCCGGCCCAGGTTTCGAGCACCGGCCTGATCCGGCTGAAGGTCGCCTCGTCGGCGCCGACCATGGTGTCCAGGTTGCCCTCCCATGCGTCCTTCGGCGTGCGCGAGAGCGGCGCATCGGCAAAGGCGATGCCCGCGGCCCTGAGCTCCTCCGCAAGCGCCACGGTGGAGGTCGGATCGGCGGTCGAGCAATCGACGATCACCGAGCCGGGCTTCAGCCCTTCCCTGAGCCCGTCCTTGCCGCGGATCAGCGCCTCGACCTGTAGCGAACCCGTGACACAGAGAAGAACGATGCTGGAACGCTCGCCGACTTCGCGAGCCGACGCGACCTCGGTTGCGCCGCGCTTGACGAGATCATCGATGGGCTGCCGGTTGCGATGCGCCGCGATGGTGAGCGGAAAACCCTTTTCGACGATGTTCTTCGCCATGCCGTGGCCCATGAGGCCGAGGCCGAGAAAGCCGATCGATTCTTTAGCCAAATCTGTCCTCCCTCGCGCGGCGCGGCCGCCGCTCTCCGTTTCCGTCAGTGACGTTCCTTGGTCGCGAAGAATGTGATCTTCGGCCAGTCCTTCTGCGTACGCGCGAGCCACCATGCCGACTGCGCGAGATAGACCGGGTCGCCGTCCTTGTCTTCGGCGAGCTCCAGCTTGTTGGCGGCAAGGAACCGGTCGAGTTCCTTCCTGTCGTCGGCCCTGATCCAGCGCGCCATCTCGAAGTTCAGCGACTCGAAATCGATCGGCACCCCGTACTCCTTGTGAATGCGGGCCTTCAGCACATCGAGCTGCAACGGCCCGACGACGCCGACGAGGTAGTCGGCGCCAACCATGCGGCGAAAGACCTGCGCGACGCCCTCCTCGGCAAGATCGCTCAGCGCTTTCGACAGCTGCTTGGCCTTCATCGGATCGGAGAGACGCACACGGCGGATGATCTCGGGCGCGAAGTTCGGAATGCCCGTAACCCTGGTGCTCAGTGCCCCCTCGACCAGCGTGTCGCCGACGCTCAGCGTGCCATGGTTGGGAATGCCGACGATGTCGCCGGCCACCGCCTCATCGACGAGTTCGCGGTTATGCCCGAAAAAGAACATCGGGCTCGAGACCGCGAGGTCCTTGCCGGTGCGGACGTTCCTGAGCTTCATGCCGCGCCGGAACGTGCCCGATGCGAGGCGCACGAAGGCGATGCGGTCGCGGTGGTTGGCATCCATGTTGGCCTGCACCTTGAACACGAAACCCGTGACCTTGGGCTCGGCCGGCAGGATGGGCCGGGGGTCGGCCGGCTGCGGGCGCGGCTCGGGAGCCCAGTCGCCCAGCGCGCGAAGTAGTTCTGCGACCGAAACGGTCTTCAACGCCGAGCCGAATACGACCGGCGAGAGGTGCCCCTCGCGGTAGGTCTGCACGTCGAGCGGCGGGTACCCGGCCAGCGCCAGTTCCAGCGTTTCGAGCGCCGCCCTGACGACAGGGTCGGCCGTCAGTTCCGCATCGCCGAGCAGCGACCCCGGGCTCGTGAACGTCCGCCACTCGCTGCCGTCGGGCCGGAGCACGCGCCCGGTCGTCAGGTCGACCGTGCCGCGGAAATCGACGCCCTGCCCCAGCGGCCACACCACCGGCGTCACGTCGAGCGCCAGCGTG
>CAYRNE010000409.1:0-2872 GCA_964425245.1 uncultured Devosia sp. | reverse complement strand
TCATCACTGCCGGTGGCCTCTACACCGAGACGGTCACGAGCAGTGTCAGCGGCATTCGGACAGGAAAACCGGATCCCTGGCCTGGTGAACCGCCCTGGTCGACACCATTACCAGAACAGCCGAACGGCAACCTCCCCTTGACGCCCGGGCCTCGCGGTCAGGATGCGGCCGAAGTTCGCCGAGAGTGCGTTCCCGACGCGGCCGCCGCCGTACTGTGACTGAAGGTTCGCTGTGTTGAACAGGTTGAATGCCTGGGCGAGCACCTGAAAGCGAAGCGACCCGGCTATCCGAAAGTCCTTGCTGGCCCTGAGGTCGAGAACGTTGATGGCGGAGCTGTCAATCTGGCTTTTGCTGACCGGCCCCTGCCCGTTTGCCGCCCGCCACGCGTTCACCACTGCCAGATCCAGGGTCCGGCTTCCGGCGTTCCGCGTCGTGCCTGGAACGAGATCGGTGTTGAAACCGTCACCATTCAGATCGCGACCGGCAGTCGCGGACCAGGGCAGCTGGGAACGTCCGGTCCACACCGCACCGACGGTGACGTCGTACGGCAGCAGGACCGACCCACTCAACACCACGGCGTGACGACGCTCCCCGCCTGATGGTCCCCAATCCAACCCGAGATTTACGGGATCCAAATAGCGGCCGAGAAGATTGTTGTCATTGCTGCGTGTATAGGTGTAGGTCGCCAGAAACTGGGTGCGGCCGCTGTACCGCTTCTCGAACTTCACGTACAACGCCTTGTATTTCATCTCCCCGGTCGACTGGTTCCGGTCCACGCGGCCGAACACGGGATTCGCACGCAGGCCCGTGACCGGATCACGCGGATTGATGTCCAGCGTCTTGCGATCGTGGTTCGTATGAATGTAGAGAGCATCCACGTGAACCGCGTATTGACCGAAGAGACTGTGGGATATGCCGGCGTTGAACTGGTTGGCGTACGGCTGAACGTAGTCGTTTGCCACGACGGTGATGTTGGCTGGTGCCGAGACGATGAACTCCTGCGGATCACGGCCGCCGTACGGGTCCGGATACGAAGGATTCGTGATGTTGACCGTGAAGCGCTGGTAGTTTCTGAACTCGTTCAGATTCCCCAGTACCCGCACGTGTCCGTAGTAGAGACCGTACCCGCCTCGCGCGACGGTCTGCCCGTCTCCGAACACATCCCAGGCCCCTCCGATCCGTGGGCCGAAGTTGTTCTTGTCGCCGCGCTTCGATACGTCGATGTAGGGAATCTCGATCGGAAAAATCGAGGGATCCAGGTCCTCGTTCGCCGCCCCGTACAAGCGCTCGTACCGCAGCCCCAGGTTCAGCGTGACGTTGTCGAGCACTTTCCAGTCATCCTGCACGAAGCCGACGTAATACTTCGTGGGATGCTTCGTGTTGATCGGAGGGAGGCTGGCCGAGAAGGTCGCGGCACCGGTCAGGTTGGCTACTGACTGAGGGTCGTTCGGATCGAAGTACTGGTCCTCAGCAAACGTGTATGACCCAAGCACGTTGCCGGTGTTCTCCTCCTCGTACGGCATGTAGCTGAAGTCAACGCCGAACTTGACCTCATGTTTCGGGAATGTAATCGAGTAGGTGTCCTTGAACTGCCATCGGCTCTCCGGCCCCAGCTCGTCGAAGCTGCTGCCCCACGAGAGAGACGGAAAGTTCAGCCCTCGACTGAGGCGCTCCATGCGTTCCGCTGGGAAGCTGCCCGTTTCCGTGAAGATCCTGGTGCCCGCGGGCGCAATGTAGTACGCCGCCGTCGCCAGCTGAAACCGGAAATCATTCAGCTGGCGCGTACCCCGAATCCACGTATGCGCCAGGACCAGTGAACGTCGGGGCACTTCAATGTCATACCCGGCGGAACTCGCAGTCGTTCCTCCGCACCCATTACACTCGGCCCGCTCCTGCTCCTGCGCCCAGCGTGCGAAGGTATTGTGAGAGTTGTTGATCTGCCAGTCGACGCGGCCCAGATACAGATTGCGCGTGGATGGGCGGGCGAAGGTCCCTTCCACCGCAGAGTAGAATTGAGGCAGCCCGGTATTGACGGTGTAGAACTCTTCGACATCAGTGCGCTCAACGGCGCCGAAGAAGTGCATGCGGTCCTGAAGGATCGGACCACCGAGACTTGCGCCAAACTGATGACGGCGGTACTCCGGTTTCTCGTCTTCAAATACGCCGAGCGCGTTCAGCGACTTGTCGCGAAAGTACTCGAAGACACTACCGTGGAGTTCGTTAGTACCGGACTTGGTCACCACTTGCACCATGCCCCCGGTCGCGAGCCCGAATTCCGCCTTGAACTGTGCGTTGTTGACTTTGAATTCCTCGACCGCATCCTGCGGCAGATTCTGACGCGGCTCACCGTCTTCGACCATGCTGTTGATCATGCCGTCCACGACGTTTCCCGTGCTGTTGAAGCTCATCGACCCGCCGACGTTCACGGTCGGGAAGAATGATCTCGTCGCGTCCAGGCTCGTCCCGGGCATCAGTAGCGCCAGCGAGAGATATTGCCGCGAATTGATGGGCAGTGTCTCGATCTGCTCCTGGGTAATGACACCAGAGACCTCCGACTTAGTGGCATCCACGACAGGAGACCGTCCAGACACGGTCACCGTTTCCTCCAGCCCGCCGATCGCAAGCGAGAAATCCTGGGTCAGCCCGAGCCCGATCGTCATGACCAGATCGCGCACTTCCTGGCGGGTGAAGCCGTCCATCTCGGCTCGCAGGGTGTAACGACCGGGCTGCAGCGCCGGACACCGGTAAGTGCCCTGCGCACTCGTCACGGTCGTCCTGACCACCCCTGTTGCTTGATTCTGAAGGGTCATGGTGGCGCCCGGCAGCACCGCACCTCCGCTGTCCCGCACGACACCCACAATGACTCCCGTGC
>CAYRNE010000408.1:1601-2879 GCA_964425245.1 uncultured Devosia sp. | reverse complement strand
CGCGCGAGGAGGACGCCAAGCAGCCGTGGGCCTACGTGCCGTTCGGCGGCGGCCGCCACCGCTGCCTCGGTGCGAACTTCGCGCTGATGCAGCAGAAGGCGATCTTCTCGGTGCTGCTGCGGCGCTTCGAGTTCGCGCTCGCCGCCGAGCCCGCGAGCTACGTGGACAACTACTCGGCGATGGTCGTGCGGCCGCAGCAGCCGTTCCGCCAGCACTCGAATGGCCGGACCGATCTCCGCAACCGCGGTCGCCCTGCGGCTGACGCCGTAGGCCGCCGCGAGAAAGAGCTGCGCCGTCAGTCGCGGACGGGCGAGCCCGGCGGTGGCAAGTTCGCGCACGACGGCGGCCTCGATGCTCTGTTCGATTCGCTGGAATGTGGCGGCGCTCGAGCGCTGGTGCTCGCCATAGAGTTCGTCGGCATAGGGTGAGCCCTCGAGCAGACGGACGACGACCTTGTACTTCGCCGAAATGGCCGCCGCGATGCGTTGGACAGCATCGCCATCGCCGGAAAGCGCGCCCTCGACGCGATCGAGCATGACCGTCGTGAACTCTTCGACGACGGCCGCGAAAACTGCGCCCTTGTCGGGGAAGTATCCATAAAGAGTCGGTTTGGCGACCCCGGCTTCGCGAGCGACCGCCTCCATTGTCGTTGCGCGGAACCCCTGGCGCAGGAAAAGATGCCGCGCTGCCGCGACAATGCGCGGCCGGCGCTCACTGGAGGTCCGATCGGGGCGTTCTGCCGTTGGCGTTTTCATTTGAACGAATTGAACGAATATCATAAAGTTCGTTCAGTTCATAGCGGAGCCTTCCTTGGACAGCGTTCTCGTCACCGGCATATCCGGTTTCATCGGCGGACATGTCGCGCTGCAACTCCTTGAGGCGGGCTATGCGGTACGCGGCAGCATCCGCGACCGAGGCAAGGCGGACAAGGTGCGCGACACGCTTAGCCGGCACGGCGCCGACCTTTCGCGGCTCGAACTGGTTACGCTCGACCTGCTGCGCGACGAGGGCTGGCCGGCGGCGATGGAAGGCGTGCGTTACCTCCACCACGTCGCTTCGCCCTTCCTCATCAGGATGCCGCGCGACCGCGACGCGCTGATCCGCCCCGCCGTGGCGGGGACGACGCGGGCGCTCGAAGCGGCGTTCGCCGCCGGAGTCGAGCGGGTGGTCCTCACCTCGTCCATGGCCGCCATCATGTACGGCCACAGTAAGGGCCGTACGGCCCCGTTCACCGCCGACGACTGGACAAACCCGCACGGCCCCGACGTCAACGCCTAT
>CAYRNE010000408.1:0-1501 GCA_964425245.1 uncultured Devosia sp. | reverse complement strand
TCAAGGCGATGACCGAGCCGGGCGCCGGCGGCAGGCGCTTCCCGCTCGGCAACGGAACCTACACGCTTCTGCAAATGGCGGACGTGCTGCGCCGGGCCTTCCCCGAATACGCCCGCAAGCTGCCGCGCCGGGAGGTGCCCGACTGGATGGTCCGCCTCTTCGCCTTCGCCGACGCGGACGTCAGGGGCAACCTCGGCGAACTGGGATTCATGCGAACGACCGAGGCGAGGGAGGCGCGCGCGCTCCTGGGGCGCGAGCTGGTTCCGGCGGAGCAGGCCATCATCGCCACGGCCCGCACGGTGATCGAGCACGGGCTCGTCCCGCCCGCCTGACGATTGCCGGGCCGGCCTCTGCTGCCCGCCAGAAACGTAGTATGATGGCCGGCCGGGCAGCCGGGTGCGCCCGCGGAGGGACAGCATGGCGGACCGGGTGCTCGTCACGGGCGTTTCGGGCTACATCGGCAGCCATGTCGCCCTGGCGCTGCTCAACGCCGGCTACGCCGTGCGCGGCAGCATCCGCGACCCGAACCGCGCCGGCGAGGTCGAAGAGGCCCTGCGCCTCGGGGGCGCCGACGTGAGCCGCCTCGAATTCGTCCAGCTCGACCTGCTCGACGACCGCGGCTGGGACGAAGCGGCACGCGGCTGCCGCTATCTCCAGCACGTGGCTTCCCCGCTCGTGATCCGCATGCCGAAAGACCGCAACGTGCTGATCCGGCCGGCGGTCGAGGGCACGCGACGAGCCATTGGAGCGGCGCTCGGCGCCCGCGTCGAGCGGATCGTCGTCACCTCCTCGGCGGCCGCCATCGCCTATGGCCACGCGCACGACCGCACGGCGCCGTTCTCGGAAGCCGACTGGTCAAGGACCGAGGGCGAGGAGGTGAACGCCTACTCGGAAAGCAAGACGCGCGCCGAACTCGAGGCCTGGTCGCTGGTCGAGGCCGCGGGCCGCCGCCGCGATCTCACTGCCATCAATCCGACGGCCGTCCTCGGCCCGCTGCTCGGCCGCGACGCGGGCGTATCCCCGACGCTGGTGAGGCGTCTGCTCGAAAGCTGGCTGCCCCTCGTGCCGCGGCTCCGCTTCTCGATCGTTGACGTGCGCGACGTCGCCGCGCTTCACCTGCGCGCCATGGAGCAGCCGGCAGCGGGCGGGCGGCGCTACATCGCAACCGCCGGCTCCCTCTCGCTCCTCGAGCTTGGCCGGGCGCTCCGGCCCGCGTTCCCCGAATTCTCCCCGCGTCTGCCCCGCTTCGAAATGCCCGACTGGCTGGTGCGGCTCTATGCCCTTTTCGATGCCGACGTCCGCGCCAATATTGGAAGCCTCGGCCGCCATCGCGAATTCGCGACCGGGCCGGCCGAGGTGCTTCTCGGCCGCCCCTTCATCACGCCGCGGCTGGCCGCCGCCGCGACCGCGCAGAGCCTCATCGAGCTTGGACTGGTGCGGCCGCCGGTCGCGCGAAAAAGGGGCTAGGCCAAAGCGGCGCGATTGGCTAAGAAGCAGCCGC
>CAYRNE010000407.1:0-2882 GCA_964425245.1 uncultured Devosia sp. | reverse complement strand
AGAAACCTTCCCCTGTGCGCGTGCTGCGCCACCAATCCAGTCGATACCCCAGTAATCGCCTCCCCGCAATAGATGAGGGGGTAGTAACAGCATCCGCATGCCATGTGAAGCCACGAAGTCATGAGCACGTCCCGTCATGGCTACCGACCGCCTCGAAGGTGTACACCGTGTCACCCTCGGTTGTGGTTCGTTCGGTGATGTTCACCACGAAGTTGGTCTTGAGCGTCCCTGCTGTCCCACCGCCACCTACGGGCCGAGGCGCTGCACCGGCCGGATACGTCGAGCCAAATACGGACGAATGGGACTGCACGCCCCACACGTACCACGGCGTTGCGGCACCCGGCTCGGTGGTGTGCGACAGCTCCCGCAGGTTGATCGCCGTGCCGGTTCTGCCTCCGGTCTTGGCCTGGTACGTCCCCGTGGTCGCGGTAAACTCGACTTCGCGAAACGTGTAGTTCCAGCGGGCCGCGTGGCCGGATTGCAGGGCGATGGCGTGGATCTCGGCGAGGAACGTCCCCGCTCCTGCCGATGGGCCGCCGCCCCCGAGACGGACGTATGCCCAGCATATTCCTGAATCACTGAGTGCTTCGATGATTCTGATGTCACCTGTCTCTCCGCTTTGGAACACTTCAGGCTCATTGGGATCAAAAGAGGCGTAGCGGTCGGTCGGGCTATTCATCCGTACTTGGGTAGCAACCACACCCGAGAGGCAAACCTGTCCCGTACCACCAGCCTTGATCTTCGCGATTGCAACGCCCACGACCGGCTCTTCAATATCGACGCTATATGAGCCGGCCCGGAGAGTTCTCCGCGTCCTGAACTTTAGCAACTCTCCCGTAGAGTAGTTGTGCTGAGTGATGACAACGGGTGCCCCTGCTTCGATGTCAGTTTCGCGAAAATTCCGTACAGGAACGCATCCGAAGTCGACGGCTACCCCACCGCCGGCCAGCTTATTGACGCTTTGATTGAGCGATAGTGAGATGGTCCCAGCTTGCTCAACCACATCGATATAGCCGTCACCCCGAATAGGCCGCATGGCCCGGGTCACGGCAGTTTGGAGGCGAGCAAGTGTAGCCTCCGTCATCTTCACTATCTTCTCACCTGCCATTAGATCCCCATTGCTGCAAAATCGATCTGTGGGATCACCTCAAACGTCTGGAGTGCTGGAATTCTAGCCGGATCTTCGAAATTGAGGTCGATGTCCTCGATGTGGAAGCCCGACCCATTCAGGGCTACGGGATTGCTGACCTGCTGGCGGTCAGCGTCATCAGCATCACCCACCATGATAGGACGGAGCTTCTTGCTTGCGGGGTCGTTCTCGTCGTAGTCTGGATTGATCTCGACACGTCCCATCGATAAGCGAGCCTCCGTCCAGCCGGGGACTGACTCACCCCTGATATCCCGTGCGGGCTTGTAATGGACCCGAGCTCGATACCGCACCAATCCCCCGTGAGGGGTGAAGCAATCCATGTCAAGTGCCTGAGGCTCTAGACCTAGATGAAGAGCTGTCCTCGCACCCATGCCTCGCCACTCAGATGAATTAGTCTTTCCGGAGAACGCTCGCGATGAAATAATCGCATCTGCTAGGACAATCCTCGACCTGATCCACTCAAAGACAATGACCTCCTCTACGCGAGGGATCTTGAACTGATCTTCATACGGGACACCCGCCGTGTTGAGTATGGGATCACCGTGACGATCAGTGTCTACAGACTCAGTCGAGAATGACCGCTCAACGTAGAAGATGGGGTCACCATCGGTGACCAGCTCAAGACCATTCACAAGCTTCCCAGCAAACTGAGATGTCTTGTTGATTGGCTCATAAGTCGCTCTACAGGTGTACGTTCCACCTTCTCCTTCCCAATCACCCGCAGGCTTGATTGAGATAGAGACACAACGGAGATTAGGGTCAGGTGCAGCGCCCCGGAAATCGCGGAAGATGGCTCCCCGTTGGACTCCTGCTGCTTTCAACTTCTTCTCAGCTGATAGCTTTGATGCGGCGAGGACATTGAACTCCCGGTGGACAACGCGTCCGTCGCTGTTGATTACCAGGGGGTCTAGCGATGGTCTTTCAGTTACATCAGGCATCTGATTCTCACTCAAATGACAGCACTATCGATTCAGATTTCGCGTCTTCAAGCAATCGTTGAATTGCTTGCAGTGACATTGCTGACGACTGCGTTGCCTTCTCAATGTTTATCTGCGTCTTCCGTTGCTCGGGGCTCTCGCTTCCAGCTCTCGGGGTTTCAACCCCACCCGGGCCTTTGACCTTACTGACGCTTAGACCGTCGTCTCGGTCATTGAGCCGGGTTATGCTGGTTTCTGTCTCTCCGCCCGCAATCGTAGATACAGCCTCCTTGACTTCATCGAGCTTCCCGACAATGCTGGCGGTCTGATCTACAACCGCATTGACGACAGGATCGCCCAGAGCCATCTGGCCCTCAAAGAGTGCCCGGATTCCGGTGAAGCGATCGTCAATTTCAATTCCCGCAGTACCGATTTCAGTCTCTGCTGACACCCCACCTGCTGATTTAGCCGGTACTTCGGGCATACCGGGAGAAGCCTTCGGTGCGACCACTTCTTTCACTGTATCTTCGGCCGGCTGTGCATCAGAAGCCTGATGAGGCATGACCTCCTTCATCCTCTGCTGAAGAAGAGAATCAAACCCCTCGGCAAGCGCGGCTTCTCGAGCAGCGATACTCTCTTCTAGACGCTTTGAGGTGTCACTTTGAGCAACCTCTGTGAGGTCCTTCTTCAACTTGTCGACTGCTGCAGGATCGATAGAAGATTCGAACCCTTCGGTGATTCCCTTGATCTGCATCCTCTCGCGTGCTTCAGCACCCTCTCTCTTCTCCATGTGAGAATCGGGAATCACGTCCGCC
>CAYRNE010000406.1:0-2896 GCA_964425245.1 uncultured Devosia sp. | reverse complement strand
TCTACAACAACTGCTTCAAGAACGGCATCCTGCCGATCGTCGTCACGCCCGAGCAGCTTGCGCTCTTGATGGACGATGCCGAGCGCGGATCGAACGCGACGATCACCGTCGATCTCGAGAGCCAGACGATCACCGGGCCCGACGGCGGCAGCATCCATTTCGATATCGATCCGGCGCGCAAGCAGGTGCTGCTCGAAGGCCTCGACGACATCGCCTCGACGCTCAAGACCGACCCGGCGATCACGAGCTTCGAGAACAGGATCGCGGCAGAGCGGCCCTGGATCTGATGGTCCGCCGCATTTCATCGGGATCGCCCTTCGAGGCGCGGATCGGCTATTCGCGTGCCGTCGTCGATGGCGAGATGGTCCATGTTTCGGGCACGACCGGCTACGACTACAAAACGATGACCATGCCCGAGGACGCGGCGGCCCAGGCGCGCAACGCGTTCGATACGATCACAGATGCGATCGAGGAAGCGGGCGCGACCATCAAGGACGTGGTCCGGGTTCGCTACTACCTCGCCGACATGGCCCACTACGACGCGCTCTGCGACGTCGCGGGAGAGGTCTTCGGCGACATAAGGCCGGCGGCGACGATGCTCGTCTGCGGCCTCACAACGCCCGAGATGAAGCTAGAGATCGAAGTCACCGCCCGCATCGGCGCGCATAAGTCATAGGGAACGCCGGGCTTTTCCTTCGACAAGCTCAGGATGAAGCCTCCGAAATTCAGTAGCCCTCATGGTGAGCATGTCGAACCACGAGGGCATGGCATCGAAAGCAGCAAAGCGCATGTCCCAGACCCTCCTGCTCCTTCCCGGCGACGGCATCGGCCCCGAGATCATGGCCGAGGTCGAAAAGCTGATCGCCTACACAAACAGGGAGCAGCTCACCGACTTTTCGACGGAGCAGGGGCTGGTCGGCGGATGCGCCTACGATGCGCATGGTGCCGCCATCTCGGAAGACGACATGGCAAAGGCGCTCGGCGCCGACGCGGTGATCTTCGGTGCCGTCGGCGGACCGAAGTGGGACAAGGTGCCCTATGAGGTGCGGCCCGAAGCGGGATTGCTGCGGCTCAGGAAAGACCTTGCGCTCTTCGCCAACCTCCGCCCCGCCATCTGCTATCCGGCGCTCGCCGATGCCTCGGCGCTCAAGCGCGACGTCGTCGAGGGGCTCGACATCCTCATCGTGCGCGAGCTGACGGGGGGCGTCTATTTCGGCGAACCGAAAGAGATCACCGACCTCGGCAATGGGCAGAAGCGCGCCGTCGACACGCAGGTCTACGAGACCTACGAGATCGACCGCATCTGCCGCGTTGCCTTCGACCTTGCGCGCACGCGCCGCAACCTCGTGCATTCGGCGGACAAGAAGAACGTCATGAAGTCCGGTGTCCTCTGGGACGAGGTGGCCCACGCCGTCGCCGCCGAATATGCCGACGTCAGGTTCGAGCACATCCTTGCCGACAATTGCGCCATGCAGCTCGTGCGCAATCCCAAGCAGTTCGACGTCATCGTCACCGACAATCTGTTCGGCGACATCCTCTCGGATGCCGCGGCGATGCTCACGGGCTCGCTCGGCATGCTGCCGTCGGCGTCGCTGGGCGCGCCCGATCCCGCGACCGGCCGGCGCAAGGCGCTCTACGAGCCCGTCCACGGTTCCGCGCCCGACATCGCCGGCAAGGGCGTCGCCAACCCGATTGCGATGCTCGCGAGCTTCGCCATGGCGCTCCGCTACTCGTTCAACCAGATCGAACTCGCAGACCGGCTCGAGAACGCCATTGCCGCGGTGCTCGCCGAGGGGCTCCGCACCGCGGACATTGCGCAGGACAACAGGAAGACCGTCGGCACCGAGGAAATGGGTGCCGCGATCCTCAGGAAATTCGCCACCTAGCCCGACAACCGGCCGCCGATTGCGGGCCGGCGCATCACGCGGGAACCTTGTTCTCCGCCCGGGCGGGGCTTTGGTGAAGCAAACTCCCGACGCCCCTGCCAAGCCGGCCGGCCTTCACCGATACTTTGCGAGCGAGAAGAAGAAAGGGAAGCCATGAAACTCGAATCCATTGCCTTGCATCACGGCTATCAGCCGGAGCCGACCACCAGGTCCGCTGCGGTGCCGATCTACCAGACCACCTCGTATACGTTCGACAATACCCAGCACGGGGCGGACCTGTTCAACCTCGCCGTGCCGGGCAACATCTATACGCGCATCATGAACCCGACGAACGCCGTGCTCGAGGCGCGCGTCGCGGAGATGGAAGGCGGCATCGCCGGCCTCGCGGTCGCGTCCGGTATGGCGGCGATCACCTACGCGATCCAGACCATCGCGTCCGCCGGCGACAACATCGTTTCGATCAGCCAGCTCTATGGCGGCACCTACAATCTTTTCGTACACACCTTCCCGCGGCAGGGCATCGAGGTGCGGCTCGTCGAGCAGGGGGATTTCGAGGGGCTCGAGAAGCTCATCGACAAGAAAACCAAGGCGGTGTTCTGCGAGACGATCGGCAATCCGGCCGGCAACATCGTCGACATCGAGCGCCTTGCCGAGATCGCGCACAGGCACGGCGTACCGCTCATCGTCGACAACACGGTCGCGACGCCGTACCTCTGCCGGCCCATCGATTTCGGCGCCGACATCGTCGTCCACGCGCTGACCAAGTATATCGGCGGTCACGGCAACTCGATCGGCGGCATGATCGTCGACTCCGGCAAGTTCGACTGGGTGGCCAACAAGGACCGCTTCCCGCTGCTCAACGAGCCCGACCCGTCCTACCACGGCGTCGTCTATACCGAGGCGCTTGGGCCGGCCGCCTTCATCGGCCGCGCGCGCGTCGTTCCGCTGCGCAACACCGGCTCGGCGCTCGGGCCGCAGAACGCCTTCCTGTTCCTCATGGGCCTCGAAAC
>CAYRNE010000405.1:0-2896 GCA_964425245.1 uncultured Devosia sp. | reverse complement strand
TCCGGGCTTGCCGCGCACGGCGTCGATGGCAATGCCGAGGAGCTGCCAGAAATAGACGACGACGATCGCGAGGATGGCCCCGAGCTGGATCAGGACCTCGAAGACGCGGCCCGGACTGTTGAAGCCCAGAAGGTGCCCGAGAAGCAGCAGGTGCCCGGTCGACGAAACCGGCAGAAATTCGGTCAGGCCCTCGACGATGCCGAGGATCAGCGGCATAAAAAGACCTTGATCGCCGTTCATCTGATCCCCTAGTCAAATCGGTCCGGATCGCTCGCCGGAGCGGCTTCCCGCTCCCGGATTTTCGTGCGAACCGGCCCGTGCTCCGTCCGAATCGGGGAGCACAAGCGTCAAGGGAGCGCGCCGCTTCTAGCCCGATTTGGCCCGGCGCGCCAATGATCGAAGGAGCGCAATGCCCCGCCTGTTGCAGCACAGGCTCGACCCCGCCTCGCGCCTCGCCCGGCTCATGTTTGCCGAGTATGGCGTGGCCGTCGAGCTCGAAGACGTGAAACCCTGGATGCGCGAGGCGCACCTGCTCGAAATGAATCCCGCGGCGGCCGGCCCGATCCTTGTCGAAGAGAGCGAGCCGCCGATCGTGGGCGTCCTTGCGATCATCCACGCCATCGAGGAACGCTGGTCCCCAAGCGCCGTCGCCGGCCTCTTCCCCGCGCAGCCACACGACCGGGCCGAGATGTGGCGGCTGCTCGACTGGGTGCTGATGAAGCTCGACGACGAGGTCACCCGCTACATTTTCGAGGAGAAAGTCGTGAAGCGCGACAGGCGCGGCGCGCCCGATCCCGCGGTGCTGCGCGTCGCCAAGGCCAATCTCAACGAGCACCTGCTCTACTTCAACTGGCTCTTCGCAACCCGCCACTGGATCGCGGGCGATATCATGTCGCTGGCCGATTTCGCTCTCGCGGCGCACCTCTCGAGCCTCGACTACCTGGGTGACGTCAATTGGGACGCTTCGCTCGAGACCCGGCAGTGGTATGCGCGCATCAAGTCGCGCCCGGCGTTCCGGACATTGCTCAACGACCGCATCGGAGCGATCCCTCCGGCGGCCGGTTACGCGGACCTCGATTTCTGACCGGCGCTCCGGCGCTCGGCGAGGCGCCCGCCGCCGCCACCGTCCTGGTCCGCGAGCTGCGCCAGCGGGCCGAGGCGCTCGGCTTCGATGCCTTCGGGGTCGCCCCGCCCGACGCGCGCCCCGATCTCGCCGAAAAACTCCGAACCGCCCTCGAGCGGGGCTGGCAAGACGGCATGGACTGGATGGCGGGAACGGCGGAGCGGCGACAATCGCCGCGCGCGCTCTGGTCCGAAGTGCGCTCGATCGTCATGGTGGGGCTCAACTACGGACCCGAGGCCGATCCGCTCGCGACGCTGGCGCGGAGCGACCGAGGTACGATCTCCGTCTATGCCCGCAATCGCGATTACCACGACATCATCAAGGGCAGGCTCAAGGAGCTTGCAGGGCTGCTGGCGCGGCGCAGCGGCGCGGCGGTCAAGGTCTTCGTCGACACCGCGCCGCTGATGGAGAAGCCGCTCGCGGAAGCCGCGGGCATCGGATGGCAGGGCAAGCACACGGTGCTGGTCAGCCGCTCGTTCGGCTCGTGGCTCTTCCTCGGGGCAATCCTCACCAGCGCCAAGCTGCCCGCCGATGCGCCGCACGCGGAAAGCTGCGGCAATTGCCGGCGCTGCCTCGACGTCTGCCCGACGGGCGCCTTCCCCGCGCCCTTCCAGCTCGATGCGCGGCGCTGCCTCAGCTATCTCAACATCGAGCACAACGGGCCGATCCCGCACCAATTCCGCGCCGCCATGGGCAACCGCATCTATGGCTGCGACGACTGCCTCGCCGTCTGCCCGTGGAACAAGTTCGCCTCCGTCTCACGCGAAGCAAAGCTCCGCGCCCGCGCCGACCTCGAAGCGCCCGCGCTTGCCGACCTTGTCGAGCTCGACGACGCCGGTTTCCGGCAGCTTTTTGCCGGATCGCCGATCAAGCGGATCGGATATGCCCGGTTTCTGCGCAACGTGCTCATTGCCATCGGCAACAGCGCCGACCGGGCGCTGCTGCCCCGCGTCGAGGCGCGGCTCAGCGACCCCAACCGGCTGATCCGCGGCGCCGCCGTCTGGGCGCTGCGGCGGCTTGCCGCGCCGGACCGTATCGGCGCGCTGAGGCTTGCCTTTCTCGAGCGCGAAGAGGACATGGAGGTGCGCGCGGAATGGGAGGCGGAAGTGCGGCCTGCCGCTGCCGCCTGATCGAGAAGGTCGATGGAATTCTTCTTTTTCGGCATGGGCTACTCCTCGCTCGCGACGGCGCGGGCGATCCACCGGGACACCGATCCGGATGTCCCGATCGCCGGCACGACGCGCAGCCTCGACAGCCTCGAAAACTTCGCCGACGCGGCCTATCGCATGCACGTTTTCGATGGCGTTTCGCCCGGCGAGACGCTCACCGACGACCTGAGGCGCGCCACGCACGTCGTCCTCTCGATCCCTCCCGGCGAAACCGGCGACCCCGCGCTGCGGCTGCACCGCGAGACGCTCGAGGCGGCAACCGGTCTCGAGTGGCTCTGCTACTTTTCGACCGTCGGCGTTTATGGCGATTTCGGCGGCGCGTGGATCGACGAGACCGCGCCGACCCGCCCGATCAACCGGCGCTCGAAGCTTCGGGTCGAGGTCGAGCAGCAGTGGCGGGACTACGCGGCGGCGCGCCGGGTGCCCCTTCTCATCCTGCGCCTCGCCGGCATCTATGGACCGGGCCGCTCGGCCTTCGACAAGCTGCGCGACGGCACGGCGCGGCGGATCGTCAAGCCGGGGCAGGTGTTCAACCGCATCCATGTCGACGACATCGGCCGGATCACCCGGCTGGCGGCGGAGCGGAAGCTCGAGGGCACTTTCA
>CAYRNE010000404.1:0-2899 GCA_964425245.1 uncultured Devosia sp. | reverse complement strand
GGTATGATCGACGGCAGGGTTGGGAGAACCGTCCACGCCGAAGGTGTAGTCTCCGCCGACGCGCGTCCACTTGGTCGTTGCGCCGGTTGCCTCGGCATTGGTGAGAATGAAGAGGTTCCAGCGCTCCGCACCGCCCAGGGCCGTGCTGTTCACCTTGGCCCAGCGCATCTGCACGTTGGCGGGCGCGCCGCTCTCGGCATAAACCGTAATCGCGCCGCCCGAGATCGTCTGTGAAATGAAGTCGTCGGAATCCTGGGCCGCGACGGTGTTGACGCGCGCCGCGAGCAGCGTGCTCTGGGCGATTGTCGGTGCGTAGGTGCCGTTCGTCAGGCCGAAGCCGTTGGTGGTCGAGCCGGTCGTATTATCGGCGATGGTGATGCTGTCGGTCAGGTTGCCGGCCGTGACCGTGATATCGCCGCCCGAGAGAGCCACCTGTGCGCCTGCCGCGCCCGCGCCGATGAGATCGGCCTGGATCGCGGCGAGGACCTCGCCGACGGTATCGGTTGCCGCGTCGGCAATGTTGATGTTCGGCATCACTGTGCTGCCGCCGCTGTTGAAGACGTAGTTCCGCGTCACGGCGCCGATGGTGATCGTGAGGGTGTCGCCGGCCGAGGCGATCGTGCTGGCGGCATCGCCCGCGGCGGCCGCCGAGCCGCTGGTCGTTGCCGCGACATCGGGGGCGATCGTCATGAAGTCGCTGGCGTCGAGCAGTTCGCTGCCGGCCGACTGGGAGTCCTGGTAGGCGGCCGTCTTCGGCAGTTGCGGCAGGTTGAGCTGGTAGTTGATCGTCGTCGTCTGCGAGGCCGGAAGGAACTGGTTGGTCAACCGCAGCACTTGCGGAACCGAGCCGGAGATGTTCTGGGTCACCGGATCGATCGGCAGGCCCTTGAGGAAGTACCCGGCGCCGTTGACGAGATAGCCGCCGCTATTGACCTCGAAGTCACCGCGGCGGGTATAGTAGTTGGCTCCAGCGAAAACAGCGTCACCATCCGACTGGCCGATGCGCGGCTCGACAACGAAGAACCCCTGCCCGTTGATCGCCATGTAGGTCTCGTTCGAGGCGGTCTTTACGTCGCCCTGGACGTTGTTGGTCGAGCGGGAAATGGCAAGCACCGATCCCGCGGTCTGGCGCTTCTGGGGCGTATCCGGAATGAGATCGAGGAAATCGGTATCAACCCGCTTGAAGCCGGTGGTCTGCGAGTTCGAGATATTGCCCGAGATGTTCTCCAGCGCGAACGCCTGGGCCCGAAGGCCGGTGACCGCGGTGGAAAGAGCGCCATAAATGCCCATGGATAACTCCGTTTGCCCCATTGGCGGCGCAGCTTCGCGCACGCCTAACCAGCGGTTCCGATGCAAGGGCAATGCCAACGAGCTACTGCATTGATTTCAAAGGACTTCGACCTGCCGGTCAGAAGTAACCGAAGTTCCGACCCGGCAGATCGCGCCGGCTTCCCGGCAGAATCTTCCGGGCCGCTGCCTTCTGCCCGGATCGGCCCTGCAATTGCGCGGAAACGGCAGTTCCTCTAAACGCATCGGCTCGTGAAACGGGGCCGACGATGCTTTTCAAGTCGCCGGAAGAATTCATCGAGGCACCGCGCCGCGCGGTGACCGTCTTCGGCATGTCGGGGGTCGGCAAGACCCGGCTGGCCGGACTGCTGCGCGCCAGCCAATGGTTCCACTACTCCGTGGATTACCGGATCGGCACTCGCCACATGGGCGAATATATCGTCGACAACTTCAAGGCCGAGGCGATGAAGGTTCCCTTCTTGCGGGACCTGCTTCGCTCGGACTCAATCAAGATCTCGTCCAATATCCGGTTCTCCAACCTCGAGCCGCTGTCGACCTATCTCGGCCGTCCGGGCGATCCCATGCGCGGCGGCCTCACCATCGATGAATACCGGCGGCGCCAGGAACAGCATCGCGTCGGGGAAATCCTGGCCCTCGAGGAGATTCCGCGATTTATCGAACGCGCGCACGACCTCTACGGCTATAACAACTTCGTCGCGGATACCGGCGGCTCCCTGATCGAGGTGGTCGATGAAAAGGACCCCCGGGACCGCGTAATCCAGACGCTCGCCGCCCACACGCTCATGCTTTACATCCGCGGCACCGAAGCCGATGCGGCCGAGCTGGTCCGGCGCTTCCGGCAGTCGCCCAAGCCGATGTATTACCGGCCCGATTTCCTCACGCAGAAGTGGGACGAGTTCAAGCAGAAGAACGCGGTCAAGGAAGACGACGACGTCGATCCCGATGCCTTTGCAGCCTGGGGTTTCGAGGCCTTGCTGCAGGACCGGTTGCCGCGTTACCAGGCTCTCGCCGACAATTTCGGCTATACGGTCGAAGCTGCCGATGTTGCGACCGTTCGCGACGGCGACGAGTTCATCGATCTCGTGGCAAACGCCATCGGCAAGCGAATGCGCAGGCGCTGACGCGCTTCCCTGCCCGTTCGCCCATCAGCCACCCAGAGACAAACAATGCCCATCCGGATTCCCGACCACCTGCCCGCCCGCAAGACCCTCGAGGACGAGGGCGTGGCGGTCATGGATTCGACGCGCGCCGCCCGCCAGGACATCCGGCCGCTGCAAATCGGGCTCCTGAACCTCATGCCCAACAAGGAGCGGACCGAAACGCAGTTCGCCCGCCTGATCGGCGCAACCCCCTTGCAGGTCGACCTTACGCTCGTCCGCGTCACCGACCACAAGAGCAAGAACACGCCCGAGGCCTATCTCAAGAGCTTCTATTCCACCTGGGAGGAAATCCGCTCGCGCAAGTTCGACGGCTTCATCGTCACCGGCGCGCCCATCGCCCTCATCCCCTTCGAGGAGGTACGCTACTGGCAGGAGATGGTCGAGATCATGGAGTGGACGCAAACCAGCCCTCGGCCAGCTCCCGCGCGGAG
>CAYRNE010000403.1:0-2911 GCA_964425245.1 uncultured Devosia sp. | reverse complement strand
GGCCGCTACGCCTTCCTCACGATCAAGCCGGGCGCCTATCCCTGGCCGAACGGCGTCAACGACTGGCGCCCGGCCCATATCCACTTCTCCGTCTTCGGATCGGGCTTTGCGCAGCGGCTCATCACCCAGATGTATTTCGAGGGCGATCCGCTGATCCCGCTCTGCCCGATCGTCAATACCATCAACGATCCGCGCGCCATAGACCAGCTCACGGCGCGGCTCGACATGGCCGAGACGATCCCGATGGACGCGCGCGCCTACAAGTGGGACATCGTGCTCAGGGGGCGGCGCTCGACGCTGTTCGAGAACCGGCCGGAGGGCAACTGACGATGCAGCGGATCGATCGGCTCAGGGAAACCGCCTCGCAGACCGCCGGACCCTATGTCCATATCGGCATGACGCCGAATTTCAGCGGCATCGCCGGCGTCTATCCCGAGGACCTCGGAACGCGCATGGTCAACGACAGGACGCGAGGCGAGCGGATCACCATCAGCGGCAGGGTGATCGACGGCGCCAACAAGCCGCTTCCCGACTGCGTCGTCGAAATCTGGCAGGCCGATGCCGCGGGACTTTATCCCTCCGCGCTCGAGCCGCGCGGCGAGGCCGATCCCCATTTCACCGGCTGGGGCCGCTGCGCGGCGGACGGCGAAACCGGTGAATTTCGCTTCGAAACGATCAAGCCGGGGCGCGTTCCGGCCCGCGACGGCCGCCTCATGGCGCCGCATGTCAGCTTCTGGATCGTCGCGCGCGGCATCAACATCGGCCTCAATACGCGGATGTACTTCTCGGACGAGGCCGAGGCCAACGCCGCCGACCCGATCCTCGCGCGCATCGAGCACCGAGCCCGCGTGCCGACGCTGATCGGCGCGCGCGAGGGGTCGAGCTATACGTTCGACATCTATCTCCAGGGCCCGAACGAAACCGTGTTCTTCGACGTCTGATGGCAGAAGACCGCGGAGACGAAACCCTGCTCGCGGGATTGCTCGGCGACGACGAGATCGCCGCGTATTTCTCGCCCGGAGCGGAGATCGCGCAGTTCGCCGCGTTCGAGGCCGCGCTTGCGGCGGCGGAGGCCGGCGAGGGCATGATCCCGCAGGCGGCGGCGAAGGCCATAGCTGAGGCCTCTTTCGAACCGGACCTCGCCGAGATCCGTTCGGCCGCCGTTCGCGACGGCGTCCCGACCATCGCCTTCGTGCGGCAGTTGCGGGCCGCCGTGGGTTCGCCCCACGCCGAATACGTCCATTTCGGCGCGACCAGCCAGGACCTGCTGGACACCGGTCTGGTCTTGCGGCTCAAGGCCGTCCTCGAGCGTCTCGAGCAGCGCCTGCGGAACCTCCTCGGATCGCTGAAATTGCTTTCGGCCCGCTTCGGCGATCGGGCCCTGATGGGCCGCACGCGCATGCGGAACGCGCTGCCCATCACCGCCGGCGCCCGTATCGGCGGCTGGACGCTGCCCCTCGCGCGCCATCTTGACCGGCTCGACGAGATGCGTCCGCGCCTCCTCGTCCTGCAATTCGGGGGGGCGGTCGGAACGCTCGACAAGTTCGATGCGAAAGGCGCGGCGGTCGCGAAGCGCCTGGCGCAGGCTCTCGGGCTCGGCCTGCCGGTCGCGAGCTGGCACACCCAGCGCGACAATCTCGCCGAATGTGCGTCGTGGCTCTCGCTGGTCAGCGGAACGCTCGGCAAGTTCGGGCAGGACGTGCTGCTGATGGCGCAGGACGCGGTGGGCGAGATCGTGCTCGAGGGCGGCGGCGGATCGTCCGCCATGCCGCACAAGGACAATCCCGTGCGGGCCGAAGTGCTGGTGGCGCTGGCCCGTCACAATGCTACCTTGCTGCCGGCGATGCATCAGGCGCTCGTTTCCGAACAGGAGCGCTCGGGGTCGGCGCTGACGCTCGAATGGCTGACGCTGCCGCAGCTGGCGATCGGCTGCGGGGCAGCGCTCAGAACGGCGATCGAGCTTGCCGGCTCGATCAGGCAAATGGGGGACTAGGTGGACAATTCACCGATAGGCCGGGCCGTGCATCGACTGGCGCGGATCATGGCGCTGGCGGGTGGCGCAGTGCTGGTGGTCGTCACCATCGTGACGGTGTTCAGCATCGTCGGGCGCGCGCTGCTGCCGCTCAACCGGTATCTGGGCATCGATTTCTTCGCCCCCATCCAGGGCGACTACGAAATCGTCGAAGCGGGTATGGCGTTTGCCATCTTCGCCTTCCTGCCCTGGTGCCAGCTGACGCGTGGTCACGCGGTGGTGGCGATCTTCACGGACCGGCTGCCGGTTCGCTACAACGCCATCGCCGAGTTCTTCATCGATCTGCTGTTCCTCGCCGTCGCCGTGTTCATCGCCTGGCGGCACTACGAGGGCATGCTCGACAAGCTCAGGTACCTGGAGACGACCTTCATCCTGAGGCTGCCGCTCTGGTGGTGGTACGCGGGCGGCCTGGTGGGCGCCATCGTCCTCATCGTCGTCGCGGCCTATTGCGTCGCGCGCGCCGGCGCGAACGCGGTCTCGCCAAATCCGGAAATGCCGAAGGGCGAGGTCGCCGAATGAGCAACGTCGAACTCGGCCTCTGGTCGTTCCCGATCCTGCTGGGGCTGATCTTCCTGCGCATTCCCATCGGCGTTGCCATGCTGGTCGTTGGCGTCGTCGGCAATTTCCTCATTACGAAGTCGTTCAACCCGAGCCTCGCGCTTTTCAAGTCGCTCACCTACTCGACCTTCTCCAGCTATTCCCTGTCGCTCGTGCCGCTGTTCCTGCTGATGGGGCAGTTCGCGGCGCTGGGCGGCCTCTCGCAGCAGCTCTTCAACGCCGCGGCCTCCTGGCTCGGGCATCGCCGCGGCGGCGTCGCCATGGCGGCGATCGGCGGCTGCGCCGGCTTCGCGGCCAACAGAGGCTCCGCGCTCGCGACCG
>CAYRNE010000402.1:0-2940 GCA_964425245.1 uncultured Devosia sp. | reverse complement strand
CCGATGGTCGAAAAGAAGACCCCCGCTGCCACGACCAGGGCCGCCGCCAGAGCAAAGAGCCAGGCGCGAGCCATCGGGGTCCGGCTGGTCCGCACGTCCGCCGCGAGCGCGGCAATCAGATCGTTGGTCTTCATGTTTCGGTCCGCCCGAAGCGCTGCGCGATCGCGCTGAGCCCGCGATGGAGCGCCACCCTGACGGCAGTTTCCTTCATGCCCAGATCGCGCGCCGCCTCCGCAATCGAGCGGCCTTCGACGCTGATCGCCTGCACGACCCGCCGCTGCCCGTCCGAGAGCGCGCCGACGGCGCGGGCAATCTCTCGCGCGCTGACCGTCTCGGGTTGTTCCGCCTCGAGCCTGTCGGCGAAATCGTCGATGTCGACCATCACCGCGCGTCCCCGGCGACGGAAGGCGTCGATGATCTTGTAACGCGCGATCGCGTAGAGCCACGGCAGGACCGGCCGGTCGCTGCGCCAGGTGTGGCGCTTGGAATGGATCGCCAACAGCGTCTCCTGCACGATGTCCTCCGGCTCGACGCCCGAACCGCCGCCAAGCTTGCGACGTGCCAGCGCGCGCACGAGCCGCGAAACCTGCTGCAGGAACTGGCTGTACGCGGCCTCGTTGCCTGCGATGGCGTCGCGGAGCAGGCTCGCCAGTCGGGTCTCGTCCTCGCTGGCCACTCGTCCTTCCCGTTCAATTCGCCGCGACGCCGCCGTTTGTTACGCGAGGGAACATCATGCGGCTGCACCTCTCCAGCGTAATGGTAACACGGCGGCTCCCCGCGTCTAGGAGCCTACCTGTCCCGCATCCTCCGTGGCGCGGCAATGCGTTGTCGTTCTGCCTTGTCCCTGCCGCCGCCATTGTTTACCAAGGCCGGCGACAGCGAGGATATTCCATGGCCAACGCCGCCTATGCCTATGCCACTTACCCCAGCCTCGACGGCCTGCCGGTCGTTGTTTCCGGCGGCGCGTCCGGAATCGGAGAGCAGCTTGTGCGCGAGTTCGCAGCACAGGGCAGCCGGGTCGGCTTCGTCGACATCGCCGGAGAACAGGGCACGGCGCTCGAATCGGACCTCAATGGGGCTGGCCGCACCGTTAAATTCACGCGCTGCGACATCACCGACGTCGCAGCCTATCAGGCCGCCATCGGCGGTTTCGCCGAGGCCCATGGTGCAGCGCTGGCGCTCGTCAACAACGCCGCCAACGACCAGCGCCATAACTGGCAGGAGGTCACGCCCGAGTTCTGGGACAGCCGCATCGCAGTCAATCTTCGGCATGCCTTTTTTGCCGCGCAGGCCGTGCTGCCGGGCATGATCGCCGCGGGGCGCGGCTCGATCATCAATTTCGGCTCGATCAGCTGGATGATCAGCATCGGCAATCTCGCCGCCTATACCGCCTGCAAGGCGGCCATGCATGGTATGTCGCGATCGCTGGCGCGCGACGTCGGCAAGCACGGAATCCGCGTCAACACCCTTGTTCCCGGCTGGGTGATGACGGAGCGCCAGCTGACGCATTGGGTTGGCCCCGAAGAGGAAAAGCTGATCGAGGCAAATCAGATGTTGGCCGGCAAGGTCTATCCCGAGGATATCGCGCGCATGGCGCTGTTCCTCGCCGCAGACGACAGCCGCATGATTTCGGGGCAGGACTTCGTGGTCGACGGAGGTTGGGCGCACGGCTAATATCCGGCCCCACCAATGTGCGTTCCGGCCACAGGGAACACGGTCCTGCCGTATTCCGGGCCATGATCGGCCACGCACCGCAGGGGGAAAGCCAATGAAGTCCAGGGTTCTGATTGCCGGCTTAGCGGCGCTGTCGCTGAGCGCGTGCACCTCGATCAATCCCTATACCGGCAATACGCAGATTTCGAACACCACCGGCGGTGCCGTGGTGGGCGCGGGGGGCGGGGCGATCGCCGGCGCCATCATCGGCTCGGCGACGGGCGCCGATCCGCGTGTTGCGGCACTTATCGGTGCGGGCATCGGCGGCCTGAGCGGCGCCATGGTCGGCAACTATATGGACCAGCAGGAGGCCGAGCTTCGGGCCCAGCTGCAGGGCACCGGCGTCTCGGTTACCCGCGTGGGCAACCAGATCGTCCTCAACATGCCCTCGAACATCACCTTCGACGTCGACTCGGCGACCATTCAGCCGCGCTTCAACGAGACGCTCATTTCGGTCGGCCTGGTGCTCAGGAAGTTCGACAAGACGATCATCGACGTCTACGGCCACACGGACTCGACGGGCTCCGACGAGCACAACGAGGCGTTGAGCCAGCGCCGCGCCGTTGCGGTCGCAACGGCGCTCGCCAACCAGGGCGTGGACCAGCGGCGGTTCTTCATCGACGGGCGCGGTGAAGAGGACCCGGTTGCGTCGAACGCAACCGAGCAGGGGCGCGCCCTGAACCGCCGGGTCGAGATTCAGCTGTCCCCGATCCAGGGCTGACCGCTAGCCGGCGTCGGGAACGCCTTCCGGCTGCGCGACCGGCGTGCCCGGCTGCACCGCGGTGCCCGGATAGCCGCCGAGAAGCTGCAGCGCCAGCAGGATGATGACCACGATGCCGAGGGCGATCAGCCCGATCCGCCACCAGTTGGTCGGGCTCGTGGCGCCCACCACGTGCTCGTCCTCGCTGGCCGGGCGCAGGCGCGAGTTGTCCGGAACGTCGACGGGACTGGCGTTTTCGTCGACCAGCGTGTCAACCGCCGCGGCGGGCCGGTTCTCTCTGTCGCGAGGGGTCATGCGTCGCTCCGCGCGAGGCGGTCTGTGGCGCCGCGCTCGGCAGCCTGCTTCACCTCGTCGATCGCCGCCTCGATCTCCTCCGGACTGAACTCGACGACGCCCGGGCCGTCCACCGCCCGCGTGACGCCGTCCCTCAGTTCCTCGAGCAGCTCGATCTTCTCGCGCGCGGTGAACAGCGGGTGGTTCGCGATGCGCATCGGCCTCACGCCGCT
>CAYRNE010000401.1:0-2981 GCA_964425245.1 uncultured Devosia sp. | reverse complement strand
GATGCGGTCTTCGTCGAGCGAGGCGGTGGCTTCGAGGGCCGCAGCAATCGACTCGCGTGCCGCCTGCGCCGCGCGCTCGCGATGCCCGGCAAAGTGCGGATCGTTGAGCGCGTGGAACAGCGTGACCAGCGCCTGGCTCACGTCGCCCTGCGAAGCGAGCACGCTCATCAGGTAGCTGCGCGAATAGGCGATGCCGATCTGCTTGAGGTACTTCGTCAGTGCCCGCAGGAGTTCGATGTCGTACCAGCTCAGCGCGGCGCGTGCCGTCAGCTGGTTGAGGGCGTCGCTTTCGGCCTCGTTGCGCCATACCGCGAGGATGGCGTTCTCGACCCGCACGGCGACGTCGCCGGCCATGAGCGCGACGCCCGCGGGCGCCACGAGCTCCATGTCGTGGATGAAGCAGCGGCCACGCGGCGGATGCACCGTATAGGTGCGCTCATCGATCACGCGGAAGCCGAAGTTCTCGAGCATCGGCACGCGGTCGGAGAGCGGGATGGGCGACTCCCGATGATAGACCTTGAGTCTCGCGCCGCCGTCGCCGCGCTGGCCGAGGCGCAGCGCGACCGTCCCCTCGTCGGCCAGCCCCTTCATCACGTCGATGTCGGCAAGCGCCTCATCCGGTTCGTTGCGCGACTGGTACGAAGGCGAAAAGGCGTCGAGATAGCCGGCGACGACATCGGGGGTTGGCGCCGCCTGTCGCAACCGGTCGCCGAAGGTCAGCGTCAGTTCGGCGACCGCATCCTCGATTTCGTCGCGAGACGGTCGCGGCGTCGAGCCGCCGTTCCGGCCGATGATGAAGTGCACGCGGACGAGATCGGCGCCTTCGGGGAAGCTCGGGTAGTAAGCGGAAACCCGCCCGTCGTAGAGCCGGGCAAGATAGGCGCCGATGCGCGCGCGGACTTCGGAATCGTAGCGGTCGCGCGGCATGAAGAGCAGGATCGAGACGAAGTTGTCGAACCGGTCGATGCGCGACAGGACGCGCACGCGCGGCCGGTCGTTGAGCGTCGCGATGGTGGTCGCAAATTCGTAAAGCTGGTCCTGGCCGATCTGGAACAGCTCGTCGCGCGGATAGGTCTCGAGCGCGCTCATCAGCGACTTGCCAGCGTGGCTCTGCGCCGGCAGCATCGAGCGCTGCATGACACCGCTGATCTTCTTGCGGATCAGCGGCACCTCGGTATTGGGCTGGGCCAGCGACATCGAGGTGAAAATGCCGACGATCCGCAGTTCGCCGGAGACGCCGCCGAGTTCGTCGTAGAGCTTGACCCCGATATAGTCCATATGCGTGCGCCGGTGGACACGCGCGCGGACGTTGGCCTTGGTGACCATCACCGGCTCGGGGTCGCTCAGGAACGCGGCATGCTGCGGGGTCATCTCGACGAGCTCGGTGCCGCTCCTCAGAAAGCGGTAGCGCGGGTCTTCGCAGACGCCGAGCCCGCTCTCCGGAATGGGGACGAGGGTTGCGTCCCCGCCCTCCATTTCGAGGCGGTATTCGCGCATGCCGAGGAAGGTGAAATTGTGCTCGGCCAGCCAGCCGAGGAAATGCATGGCCTCGGCGACTGCCGCGGGTGACGCCTTCGGCGGATTGTCGTGCCAGGCCTGCACCACGTGGCGCACGCGTTCGAGCATCGGCCGCCAGCCGCGGACGGCGCGGGCAACCTCGCCCATCACCTCGTCTATCTCGGCCGCCATGGCGCGCCGGGCGTCGTCGTCGGGCAGAGAATCGATGTGGATGTGGAGGAAGCTCTCCTGCCGCGTCCCCTGCGCCGGCCGTTCAAGCACGCGGTTGGTGGCCGGATCGAAGATCAGGATCGGATGCGTCATGAAGCGGATGGCACCGCCCCGCGCCCGAACCGCGGCCAGTACGCTGTCCACGATGAACGGCATATCCGCCGAGAATACCTCAATGATCTCCGGATGACCGAGATCGGCGGGCGGCAGCATATAGACGCGGTGCGGTGCCGGATCGCGCTGGCCGAGCCGGTCGTAGGAGGCCCGCCACAGGGCTTCGAGCACGTCGGGCGAAGCGGCGGCAAGATCCTCGGCGTCGGTGGCTTCGACGGCGGCCTTCAGGAAACGCCCGAAGCTCGGCTCGCTCTCGGCACAGGCCTGCGCCCGCGCCAGCAGGTCGCGGCGGGTATCGAACACTGGCGCTTCGTTCACCGATCCTCTTCCCCGGCGCTGCGCCCCCGGGCCGGCACGCCCGTCCCGGGCGGCCCGCTTTCGCCGCCGCTGCGGGGACGATAGCAACGGGGCGGTGTGCGATAAAGCCCGGTCAGTGCCCTTGTCCGCCCAATGAGACCGACGCGCTGCTGAACCGAGGGGCAAACTTGACCCATCCGCGAGCCCCGGCTTAGAACGCGCGGACGCCGAGTTTTCACGCGAGTTGGAACCCCTCTCAATGGGCAGGACGCTTTACGACAAGATCTGGGACGATCACCTGGTCGCCAACAACGAGGACGGGACCAGCCTCATCTACATCGACCGGCACCTCGTGCACGAAGTGACGAGCCCGCAGGCCTTCGAAGGCCTCCGCATGGCCGGGCGCCGCGTCCGGCATCCCGAGCGGACGCTCGCCGTGGTCGACCACAACGTCCCGACAACCGACCGGACGCATGGCATCGACGATCCGGAATCCGCCTTGCAGGTCAGAACCATGGCCGAGAACGCGGCCGAGTTCGGGGTCGAATATTTCAACGAGCTCGACCGGCGGCAGGGCATCGTCCACATCGTCGGCCCCGAACAGGGCTTCACGCTCCCCGGCATGACGATCGTCTGCGGCGACAGCCATACCTCGACGCATGGCGCCTTCGGCGCGCTGGCGCACGGCATCGGAACGTCCGAGGTCGAGCACGTGCTTGCGACGCAGACGCTGATCCAGCAGAAGGCCCGCAACATGCGGGTGACGGTCGACGGGCAATTGCCCGAGGGCGTCACGGCCAAGGACATCATCCTCGCCATCATCGGCGAGATCGGCACCGCCG
>CAYRNE010000400.1:0-2983 GCA_964425245.1 uncultured Devosia sp. | reverse complement strand
GTCGAGGGCGTCGCCGCAATCGGCGACGAGGTGACCGCAATCGGCAACCGCTCGGCCGACGAGAACGAGACGCGCATGTAGGCGGTTCCCATCATCGTCGACGGCGAAACCTACGACGTCTATCCGAGCCGGGCGCAGAACATCTGAGCACCGATGCTGGAAGCGATCGAGGCCTCGGGTTTCGCCGCTTTCTTCCGCACTTCGTTCGTCCTCTATCCGCTCGTCAACGCGCTGCACGTGCTGGCCATCGGCGCGCTGGTGACCTCGGCGGCGCTGATGGACCTGCGCATCCTCGGGCTCGGGCGCGGCATCGGCGCTGGAACCGTCATCCGTTCCCTGCGTCCCGTGGCGGCCGGGGCGCTGGCCCTCGCCGTGCTTTCCGGCCTCACCCTCTTTGCCGTGCAGCCGACCGACTATTTCGGCAATCCGGCCTTCCGGCTGAAGATGGTCGCGCTCCTCCTCGCCGTCCTCAATGCCGCGGTCTTCGCGAGTTTCCGGGCGCACCGCGACGCCGCCCCCGCCTCGGCGAAGATCATGGCACTGGCCTCCATTGTTCTGTGGTTGACGGTCGCAATCTGCGGCCGCTTCATCGGCTTTCTCGCCTGACGTACGCACCCGGAAATTTGAGGTACGCACCCGCATTTTTCTGCCCTCAGTGCGACACAATCGCGCCCGATAGCGGGCGGGTCGAGCGCAACCCAACGCGCGCGGTGGCGTTGTCGGGTTGCCAAGGGAGGCCATCCAAAAATGCATACGCAGACTCTGACTCGTCACCGCGACATCCAGGCTTGGGTGAGCGGTCACCGCGGCACGCCGGCCATCCGTCGCGTACCCAACCGTTTCGGCGAAATGCGCGCCGAACTCGAGTTGACGTTCAGGGCGCCGAGCGCCTGGTCCGCCGAGGGCATGCCGCGCGTCGATGACGGACTGAGCCCCGTCTCCTGGACGGCCTGGCTCGCCGAGCTCGACCGCCGGCAGCTTGCGTTGCGCATCCTCGACCGGCAGACGCCGGCGTTCGAGCTCGTGCCGAGAAGCGAACTCAACTGAGGCCCAGGGCGCTCGCCTCGACCCGGGCGCCTTCCCCGTCCCTGAGACCCCCCGCAAAACCCGGGCTAGGCTTGGGCGGCGCGACGTGGCATGCTTCCTTGACCGGGAGCGGCGGTTCTGGCAGCACAAGCTTGGCCGGTCGGAAATGCATTGCCGCGCGGGCGCGAAGCGCCGCGCGGCGAACCATGCTAGGGACTTGAGATGTCGAGGATCCTCACCAAGCCCGAGGACATTCGCCAGTGGGCAGAGGCGCGCGGCGGCTACCCGCTGCTGATGGAAGTGCAATCCGGCACGCGCTCGCGCAACGTGCTGCAGATCGCCTTCGGGCAGGACGCCCTCAACACCGGCGAAAGCCAGGGGCAGGATCGGCCCGGCGGCTTCGAACTCGTCGGCTGGGATGAGTGGATCGCGGCGCTCGAGCAGGAAAACCTCGCCCTGCGGGTGTCGGACGACCCCTCGGGCGGCCATGAGGCCGAGTTCGACTTCGTGCCCCGCGAATAGCGGATTTCGGGGCGGCGCTCAGTGGCCCCTCGCTTCTGCCTCCGCTTGCGCCTCGAGCGCCTCCATGTCCGCGTCGGAAAAGCCGAAGTGGTGGCCGATCTCGTGGATGAGCACGTGGGTGACGATCGCGCCCAGCGTCTCCTCGTGCTCGGCCCAGTAGTCGAGGATCGGCCGGCGATAGAGCAAGATCTGGTTGGGAAGCTGCCCGGTCGGCTCGGTCATCCCGATCTCCGTCCGGCCGACGCCCCGAAACAGCCCAAGCAGGTCGAACTCGGACTCGCAGCCCATCTCCTCGAGCGTCTCCTCGTCGGGAAAATCGGTGACGATGATGGGAACGCTGCCCGCAAGCTTCCGGAAGGCCTCGGGAATCGTTTCCCAGGCGTCACGCGCCATCGCCTCGAATTCGTCGAGCGAGGGGGCAACGAGGGCGGAGAAGTCCGTCATGGACGCGCGAATAGCGAATGGCGAGTAGCGAATAGAGTAGGGCTACTCGTTACCTCGCTATTCCCAACTCGCGTCACTGCCCCCGCCACTCGCGGATATCGACGAAATGGCCGGCGATCGCCGCCGCCGCCGCCATGGTGGGTGAAACGAGGTGGGTGCGGCCCTTGAAGCCCTGCCGGCCCTCGAAATTGCGGTTCGAGGTCGAGGCGCAACGCTCCTGGGGCCTGAGCTTGTCGGCATTCATCGCAAGGCACATCGAACAGCCCGGCTCACGCCAGTCGAAGCCGGCGGCCTTGAAGATCCGGTCGAGACCTTCGGCCTCGGCCTGCGCCTTCACCAGCCCCGAGCCGGGAACGACCATGGCGTTGACGCCCTCTTTGACCTTGTGGCCGGCGACGATCTTCGCCGCGGCGCGCAGGTCCTCGATGCGCCCATTGGTGCATGAGCCGAGAAAGACCCGCTCGATCGCGATGTCGGTGATCCTCGTCCCCGGGGTGAGTCCCATGTATTCGAGGGCGCGCCACTTGGACTTGCGCCGGTTTTCGTCGGCGATCTCGTCGGGGTTGGGCACGACGCCGGTGACGGAAACGACGTCCTCGGGCGAGGAGCCCCAGGAGACGATGGGCGGCAGGTTGGCCGCGTCGAGCCGGACCTCGCGGTCGAACACCGCGTCCTCGTCGGAATGGAGCGTCTTCCAGTAGTCGAGCGCCATGTCGAAGGCCTTGCCCTTGGGGGCGCGGGGCCGGTCCTTGACGTAGGCGAAGGTCTTTTCGTCCGGCGCGATCAGTCCGGCGCGGGCACCGCCCTCGATCGACATGTTGCAGACCGTCATCCGGCCTTCCATCGACAGCGCGCGGATTGCTTCGCCCGCGTATTCGATGACGGAGCCGGTGCCGCCGGCCGTGCCGATCTCGCCGATGATCGCAAGCACGATGTCTTTGGCGCCAACGCCTTTCGGCGCCACACCATCGACGGTGACGCGCAGGTTCTT
>CAYRNE010000399.1:0-2994 GCA_964425245.1 uncultured Devosia sp. | reverse complement strand
TTTCCGCAGGGGGGCGAACGGACGCGGCGGCGGTTACCTCATGCATGCGGAAAACAAAGCAGAGTAGGCGCGAAGTGCAAGCAATTTTGCGCCGCGTGGAACCGAGCGCTGCCTCTAACGTTATGAATTCACCAATTCCGCCAACAGGATGCGCGGAAACAACAGTGGAGTTCACGGATGAACTGGAACCAGATCGAAGGCAATTGGGAGCAGTTCAAGGGCAAGGTCCAGGCCCAGTGGGGCAAGCTGACCGGCGACGATCTCGACGTCATCGGCGGCAAGCGCAAGGAACTGACCGGCAAGATTCAGGAGCGCTATGGGAAGGCCCAGGAAGAGGTCGAGCGCGAGGTCGACGAGTGGCTTCGCACCCACTGACCCGGTAACGGCGATGTCTTCAGCGCCCCGCTTCGGCGGGGCGTTTCTTTATGAGACCAATAGGAAAGGGTGCGGGGAAATCCGCACCCTTCCTTAGAATTGATCGATGTGGTCGACGCGAGCTGCGTCAGGCCCGACGGAACAGGCCGATGACCAGCGAGATCACCAGCGCGGCGAGGAACAGGAAGAACAGAATCTGCGCGATTCCGCTTGCGGCACCGGCAATGCCGCCGAAGCCAAGAACGCCGGCAATGATCGCGATGACCAGGAAGACGAGGGCGTAGTAGAGCATGGGTTATCTCCATGACGTGTTCGTGCATGGGACAACGGAAATTGAGCGGGGCGGGTTCCAACAACGTGGCTTGAAGGCCGGCGCAGTCTCAGGGGCCTAGCCGATGACCAGAACCGGCCGGCTGACGAGCAGCCGGCCGGGAGAGCCTCGGTTGGTCTCAGGCCGCCGCGCGGGAACCCTCGTCGAAGAACAGCGCCTGGCTGATGAGCGCCTTCACCATATCCGGATTGAAGGGCTTGGTGACGAGGAAGGTCGGCTCCGGCCGTTCGCCGGTCAGCAGCCGCTCCGGGAAGGCTGTGATGAAGATCACCGGCACCGCGTGGTTCATGAGGATTTCATTCACCGCATCGATGCCCGAGCTGCCGTCGGCGAGCTGAATGTCGGCGAGGACCATCTTCGGCTGAGTCTTGTTGTAGAGCGACACCGCTTCCTTGTGGGTCCGCGCGATGGCGACGACCCGATGGCCGAGGCTTTGGACCATCTGCTCGATGTCCATGGCAATCAGCGGTTCGTCCTCGATGATGAGAATCTCGGTCGCCACCTGGCGCGAAATCTCGCTCGAGGCCTCGTTCAGCAAGGCGTCGAATTCCTCGGTGGAAACACCCAGGATTTCGGCGGCTTCGCTCCGGTCGAAGCCCTCCACGGAGATGAGGAGGAAGGCCTGGCGGGCCCGCGGCGTCAGATTCGACAGATTCCGGGCAGCGCGGCGTTCCCAGGCGAACCCGGACGTGGGTTCGGGAACCCGGACTGCCGACGACGAAAACAGCGTCGAGAACAGCTTGTAGAGTGCCACCCGGTCGCTGCTGGCCTCGGGAAAGATGGAAACGTCGGCGATAAGCGCTTCGAGCGTCGCGGCGACATAGGCATCCCCTGAAGTCTGGGAACCGGTCGTTGCGCGCGAAAAGCGACGCAGATAGGGCAGGTGCGGCGCGATCCGCGAAGCCAAGGTCATGTGTGAATCTCCCTAGACGCCCACAGTTGACGCTAAACTCGACCGTAAACGATGACAGATCGAAAAGGTTGCGCGCAGTGGAACCTTTTCTGCCATAGGCCATTTCTGCGACACGGCGGGAACTGCGCCCCGCTGCCAATTGGGCTGCCAATGCGAGACAAGGCTACAATGAACCAGATTTCCCCCTCGCGTCCACGAAAGTCCGAGGACGGGCTCGGGCCCAGCTCGGACATCGGGGCCAAGCTAAGGGCGCTGTACAGCTCCATACAGGACGAGGGGATTCCCGAGCGGTTCCTCGACCTGCTGGACAAGCTCGACGAGGCCGAGCGCGCGGGGCGGCCCGAATCGCGGGCGCAGAAGTCGCAAGTTGCAGCGGATGGTGAGTAGGCCAATGGCTGACGAAAGCGGTGCTTTCAAGCGGGAGCTGCTTGCGACCCTGCCGAGCCTCAGGGCGTTCGCGGTTTCGCTTTCGGGCAAACACGACAAAGCCGATGATCTCGTCCAGGATACCGTGATGAAGGCTTGGGCGAAGCAATCGAGCTTTGAGATGGGGACCAACCTCAAGGCCTGGCTGTTCACCATCCTGCGTAACGAGTTTTACAGTCAGATGCGGAAACGCGGCCGCGAGGTCCAGGACGGAGACGGCGCCTTCACGGAACGCATGTCGGTCCATCCCTCGCAGTACGGCGTCATGGATCTCGCGGATTTCCGCAAGGCGCTCGACGCGCTACCGGACGACCAGCGGGAAGCCATTATCCTCATCGGCGCCTCCGGCTTTTCGTATGAAGAAGCGGCAGAAATCTGCAATTGCGCCGTCGGGACGATGAAAAGCCGCGTGAGCCGGGCGCGGACGAGGCTGCAGAACATGCTCGGGGTGACGGGGGAAGCGGATTACGGTCCGGATCCGGTATCCGCTCAGGTGACCAGCGAACCTCATTTCAGCTAGACTTGGCCGCATGCCGATGCCTGAGAACGCACCGTCCTCGCGGGCGGCGGCGTTCTCTCGTTGTCGAGCCTCAAATATGCCATCGATAACCATTCTAATGTTCCGGTGCGTCGCGTATCGGCCCCCGGCCGGGTGTGCCTTCCTCCGAGCCCATAAATCAGACTTCAGACGGCGCCCATGACCGATGCCACGACCGAACTCAGCGGCCTTGCTGTGCCCAGGCGCGAAATGAGACGCCGCCTGGCCGTCGTGCTGTCGCTGGCGTTCGTCGTAGCCGCGGTTGCGGCCGCTCTTTTCGTCGTACAGGGCGTGGAGGCGCAGATTCGCGATGTTCAGCACACGCACGAGGTGCGCCGGCAGGCGCAGATTCTGATCCAGGCCCTGCTCGACGCGGAGACGGGTCAGCGGGGTTACCTGCTGACGCAGGAT
>CAYRNE010000398.1:0-2995 GCA_964425245.1 uncultured Devosia sp. | reverse complement strand
ACCGGGCTATGCTATGCGTGTATTACGGCTGCGGCCTCAGGAAAAGCGAAGGTGTTAATCTTGATGTAAGCGATGTACTTTTTGAACGCAGACTTTTGTATGTGAGAAAGACCAAGAACAATTATGAGCGGTACGTACCCATTACCAAAGCCGGGATCACCGACCTTGAAACCTACCTTTATCAGTCAAGGCCCTTGCTTGAAAATGAAACAAAGAAAAGCCAGGCATTTTTTTTAAGTGAAAGAGGAAACCGGATAAATCCGGAAAGCATGGCAAAACGTCTTGAAGCACTCAGAGAAAAGATATCCGATCCGGTCTTACAGCAAAAGACCTTCGGGCTTCATGTACTCAGGCATAGCATTGCCACCCATCTGTTACAGGCAGGCATGGAACTGGAAAACATAGCCCTTTTTTTAGGACATAAAACCCTGGACAGTACACAGCTTTACACCCATCTTTTAAATGAACAGCCATGAATGAACTACACGAGACACACGAAACAAAATTAGAAACCTTCCGGCATTACCTTTTGTCCAAAGGCTACAGACTCATTACCATTAACGGAAAAATCAACATCGTAAAGACCTTTACTTCCTGGCTGGAAGAAAAGAACATAAGCATCAATCAGGCAGGTTACAATGACCTGACAGACTTTATGAGAAGCGAACAGGAGAGAGGAGCAAGCAGGAACGCAGTTAATGCCAAGCTGACAAGTATCAAACAGTTTTTTAATTACCTGATGGCCACAGAAGACAGAAAAGACAATCCCGCTGCAGAGCTTCGGATAAGGAACCAGATACGCAGAGTTCCACACGATCTTTTAAGTTGGGAAGAGTTAGAACAGCTGTACAAAGAATATCCCGATGCAGGAATAAGCGGAAAGAGAAATAAAGTCCTACTCAGTTTGTTGTTATGGCAAGGCATCAACACCGCAGAGATAGCAGCCATAGAAGTAACAGACGTAAAACTGGAAGAAGGGAAGATATATATACCAGCCACAGGGAGGAGCAACAGCAGGCATTTAAAACTGGAATCCTTCCAGATATTACAGTTGCAGAAATACATTACACAGATAAGACCTATAATCCTTCAGATAAGCGAAAAGGAAAGCGAGAAACTATTTATAAGCAGCGGAAAGAGCAAAAGACTTGATAACAGCCTTACAAGAGTGATGAGAGCTGTAAGAAAGATCAATCCGAAAGCCAGGCATCCCGATCAGATCAGAGCCAGCATACTCAGCCACTGGCTGAAGAACTACAACATCAGACAGGTACAGTACCTGGCAGGCCATCGCTATGTAAGCAGTACCGAATATTACAGAACGGATAAACTTGAAAGCCTCCAGGAGCAGCTGGAAAACCTGCATCCGCTGAAGTAAAACCCCAAACCCGCACTAACCGAACACACAAACCCACCGCACAAGGCTTTGCGTCCTTCGGCACGGCTACAGGTACAGCGGCGTGAGTGCGCTGCTCGCTTAGTTCCGGTATGCAGTGCTGCAAGTTCAGAAGAAAAAAATATATGAATGAAATTATTCTTTAAAGGCTATATATTTTTTTTCTTCTTCTCTTGCATCACCGCTTCGCAAACACCGCCTCGTACCTCGGCCGTGTTTGCTTCGCTCTGCCTTCCTTCACACGCTCCGCTGCTCCTCACTGCTGCTACTGTGTCCGTGTCCTCGCTTCCTTCACTCGTTCGTTCCTCACTCGTTCAGTCAGCAAGTCCACGTCCACGCGCAGCAAGTATATGGCTCGCCTGCTATGCATCCCCGGACACGGCCAGTCGCCGCCCCTCACGGGGCGCTCTCCCTGGCCGGCCGGGTCTGCGCTCGCAGCGGCTCGCTCCAACAGTTCTGCCAGAGGAAAGAGACGTTCTTTATCAATCGGCGGTAAGAGAAAACGAAAATAGAAAGTTGACGTTCCGGAAGATGAAGTGAAATTGCTGGCCATAAAAAAATAAACACATAGCAATTTTGCTTCATCTTACGGAATGATCCCGGGGCTTTAGGGGATGGAAGATCCCCAATAGACAAAATGCGAAGCGCCATACGCCCGTGGCCTGTGCCTTGTCTGAGCGGAGCGAGTAGCACACAAAGAAACCGCTATATAATCAATCGGCTTTGCCGTGGTGCGGTGGGTCAGGGGCTATTTTACATAATAAAGTTATATAACGGCCTTGAGCAACTTGGCTGCTTATATAACTCTTATTATGTAAATATAGCTTGGGTGTTGGCTCTTGCTCTCTCTTGATGATCTGCTGACTGACTTACCACCGAGCGAAGGGGCGAGGCTCTTTACAAGGCTTTGGTTCTGCTCTGGCCTGTGTGGCCTTGTAATGTGCCTTGCTTCGGGCGGGTTCTCTGTTAATGCTTCACAGTTGAAATTACCACAAGCAAGAGACAACGCAGGGCACGGCACAGGGAAGGGATTAGAAAGAATATTAGAAGCAGTCTGCAATCCTTCCGCGCGGGAACAAATGTTCGTTCTCTTTTTATGCTTTACAGCCCGCTTGGAGCTTCACGGATCACGATTAAAAAGCAGCGAAGGACAGCACATTAAATCAACTGTTACAGAAAGCTTTTTAATCGTTCCCGTGAAGTTTACAAAGGGGAAAATGATTTTCTTTTTCATCTGAAAAAAAATCCGGATGAAAAGAAAAAATCCTTAACTTTAAGGATGTTAGTTCTTTTACTTGATGTAATGTGGAGCTTAGCGAATCGAAAAGCGGATTGTTTTTGGTGAGTAAGATTATTATGCCTTCGGAATGATGATGTCAGGAAGGACGTTTGCTCCGGATAAATCGGTCTACAAGTTTAACGGCAAAAGGGATGATTCTGAATGGAATGGTAATCAGGGAGGGATGTATGATTTTGGAGCCAGAATATATGATCCGAGGTTGGGGAGATGGTTGGCAATGGATCCATTAAGTGAGAAATACCCCATGTTAACTCCTTTTCAATTTGGAGGGAATAATCCTTTAAGATTTACAGACCCTG
>CAYRNE010000397.1:0-2996 GCA_964425245.1 uncultured Devosia sp. | reverse complement strand
GAACGAGGTCACGCGCCCGATGCCGCCGAAGGTGTCGGCGTACCTGGTGACCTCCGGAACGGCCTCGCCCTCGAACCGCAACGAGGACAGGATTCCGGTGCAGTAATCGGCGAAGAAGTAGCGGCCCTCAATCGCCGGGATGGCCGTGCCGCGATAGACGTAGCCGCCGGTGATCGAACATCCGGCGGCATGGGAATAGGCGTTGACCGGCAGGGTCAATCCGGACTGGTCGCAACCCTGTCGCGGCTCGAAGCAGTAGGCGCCTTCCATGATGTTCCAGCCCAGATTGGCGCCGGCATCGTCGAGCGGCACGACATTGATCTCCTCCCACGCGCGCTGGCCCACGTCGGCAATGTAGAGCCGGTCGCCATCGAAGGCGTTGCGCCACGGATTGCGCACGCCCGAAACGAAGATTTCGGGTGCGCTCCCCGTGTCCACGTTCATACGCAGGATCTTGCCCAGAAGCGCATTCGGATTCTGCCCGTTGCCTTGCGGGTCGCCGCCGCTGCCGCCGTCGCCCATCCCGATATAGAGCAGCCCGTCCGGGCCGAACGCGATCCACCCGCCATTGTGGTTGCCGTAGGGTTGTTCGACCGAAAGCAGCGGGCGCGCCGAGCCGGGGTCGGCCCGGTCCGGGTCGTCCGACACGCGGTACTCGACGACCTGCGTGTCGCCGCCCCTGTCGGTGTAGTTGACGATGAAACCGCCGTTCTGCGCATAGTCCGGATGGAAGGCGAGGCCAAGGAGCCCGCGCTCCCCGCCGGCGCTGATCAGATCGCCGACGTCGAGGAAAGGTTCATCGGCGACCGCACCGCCGGCGAAGATGCGGATCGCGCCGGTCTGCTCGACGACAAAGAGGCGCGCATCGGCCGCCGGCGCCGTCGCGAACAGCGGCTGGTCTAGTCCTCCGGCGACCACCTCGAGGCGGAACGGAGGCTCCTGCGCGAACGCGGGGCCAGGCGAAAGGGCGACGATCGCCGCGAGAATGGCAAGGTGGCGCATCGGGCTTTCTATTGGCTGTGATGGACAGGTGCCGCGGCGCGGCATAGCTTCGGCGGCGACAGGTTTGCGAAAGAGTGCGGCATAATCCCGGCGCAGCCAAGGGCGCCGGCCCAACCGGGGGTCACCATGAGCGATCGCACCTCGATCCTGCTCCGTCGCCTTGTCTTCCCGTTCGTCCTCATTGCTTTCGCGGTCGCTTTGAACACGGGGCTCCACCCAGGGCGCGCTGCCGCGGCCGAGGAGCCGGTTCGCTACTTCTATGCGGAGAACGGCGAACGGCGCGGCCCGGTGCTCTCCAGCGATATCCCGTCGCTGATCGATACCGGCCTCATCACGCCCGAGACGCTCGTCTGGACCTCCGGCATGACCGACTGGGCACGCGCCGACAGCATCCCGGACCTCGCGGCGCTGTTCACGCCGCCCGAACAGCAGCAACCACCCGCCAATGTCACGGCCGAGTCGATCCGGCTGCCGGCGATCGGCCCGAACCTGACCGAGGCCGAGAATAGCAAGGTCGCAATGGTGCTCGGGGCGACCCTGGGCATCCTTTTTCACGAGTTCGGCCACGCGCTCATCGGAGAAATCGGCGTTCCCTCGACCGGCCCCGAGGAGGACGCGGTCGACGAATTCTCGGCGCTGCTGTTGTCCACCGCCCTCTCGCCGGCCGAACTGGCCGAAGAGGACATGGCGCTGCAGATGCTGCTCTTCAGCATCGTGCAGTATTCGACGATGGTCTGGTACTACGACGATCAGGTGCGCGACCGGGAGGGGTTCCCCGTTCCGTGGTACGATGCGCATTCCGACAGCGGCAACCGCTTCCGCAACACGTTCTGCCTGATCTACGGGGCCGCGTCGCATACATACACGCCACTGGCCGACTGGATCCAGTTCCCCCAGGAGGAGCGCGACCGGTGCCTCTACGACTACCCACGGCGGTTCAAGGCGTGGCAGACGATCACCGCGCCCTACATCCGGGACGACGGCTCCGGCATTGCAGCCAACCAGCCCGCGACCACACCCGGCGGTCGCATCCCGGTCGTTTTCGAGCCCTCCGCCACCGGCACGGGCCAGCTGCTTCTGCCGGTATTCAAGGAGAGCGGCATCTTCGAGGCGATCGCGGCCGTGATGGAGCAGGCCTTCGTCTGGCCGCGCGACCTCACGCTCGTCTTCTCCGACTGCGGCGAGGCCAACGCCTTCTACGATCCCAACGTGATACAGATACAGATGTGCTGGGAGGGCGTCGAATTCTTCGCCGGCCGTGTGCTCGACGGCGAAGGGATCTCGCGCAATTGAGGCGGAACTAGACTGCGACCAGTCCCTCGCGCAGAGCGATGGCGACTGCATCGGCACGGTTGCGGGCTCCGAGTTTGTCGAGCACGGCCGCGACGTGGAACTTCGCCGTGTGCACCGAGATGTCGAGCTCGCGTGCAATCACCTTGTTCGAGGCGCCCTTGACGAGCAGCTCGGTCACCTGCTGCTCGCGCCCGCTGAGCCGCATGGGTGCGGCATCGGGTCCGGCGGAACGACCGTGCGGCTCGATGCGGTGGCCTCGTTGCAGGAGGCAACCGGACCGCGCGCAGTGCAGCACTACGACCGGGTCCGGGCGTTCACGCTCTCCGCCGGCGTGGCGTCCGGCCACACGCTGGGCGAGGCGATCGATTCGCTGCAGGCCGCAACCGCGGCGCACCTGCCCGCCGGTACCACCGTGGCACTCGGCGGCGAGGCGCGCGAGCGGGCCGAAAGCGGCAACGAACTGCTGCTGGCATGTGCGCTGGCGATCATCGTGGTGCTGATGGTGCTGGCATCGCAGTTCGAATCACTGGTGCATCCGTTCACGGTGCTGGTGGCCGTGCCACTGGCGGTGATCGGCTCGATCTTCACGCTCAAGCTGCTCGGCTCCACGATCAACCTCTACTCGCAGATCGGTATGATCCTGCTGGTCGGACTGGTGACCAAGAACTCGATTCTGCTGGTGGAGTATGCCAACCAGGCCC
>CAYRNE010000396.1:0-3009 GCA_964425245.1 uncultured Devosia sp. | reverse complement strand
TCATGGCGCCGAACTCGTCGGCGAGGTCGCAGATCGCGGCGACGGGAGCGATGTCCCCGTCCATCGAATAGACCGACTCGAAGACGATGAGCTTGGGGCGCTTGCGCTCGACCGAGGCCAGCAGCTCGCGCAGGTGTCCGACATCGTTGTGCCGGAAGATATGCTTCTGCATGCCGGACTGCCGCACGCCCTGGATCATCGAGGCGTGATTGAGCTGGTCCGAAAAGATCACGCAGTCGGGCATGAGCCGCGACACGGTCGAGATCGCCGCTTCGTTGGAAACGAACCCGGACGTGAAAACGAGTGCCGCCTCCTTGCGGTGGAGGTCGGCGAGCGACCGCTCGAGCTCGACCAGCGGCCGGTTGGTGCCGGAAATGTTGCGTGTGCCTCCGGCGCCGACGCCGAGCTTGCCTGCTGTCTCCTGCATGGCGGCGATCACCGCCGGATGCTGACCCATGCCGAGATAGTCGTTGGAGCACCAGATGGTGATTTCACGCGCATTGTCGCCGCCGTCGCGGAAGAGCGCGCGCGGGAATCGGCCGGCCAACCGCTCGAGGTCGGCGAACACCCGGTAACGCTTCTCCTGGCGCAAGGCGTCGACTGCGTCTTCGAAGATTCCGCGGTAGTCCATTAAACGCCGGAGCCTCGTTTCGGGATCGGCACAGCGGCCGGTCGTCTGGCGGGACGGAACCTAACCGCTGCGGGCGCCGCGATAACATAGGTCAATTCGCCGCCCCCTAAATCGTTGCGCCGCCAGCATATGCGTCGGGCAGTCTGGAACCATCCTAATCGGCGTGAACACCTCTGCACACCATTTATTCCCGCGGAAGCCGTTGAGATCTGCCCCATCATCGTCATCTTGTGATGCGAGGAATGCCGCCGGGCGCTGCCGACCCGGCGAACGCTCGATGGGGGCTCGGTCGGCAACCACCCTGTGGTATTCCCGCCGCGGCAGCTGCCGGCAAATTAACGGCAACCCGGTCAACCAGTTGACCGGGCAAGGCCAACCGCTACAATCCCGCAACCATCCGGTTTGAGGGACCAAGGCGCATGAAAAGCTTCTCGGCGAGCAGCTTCGCCAACGATCATACGAAGGCACTGGAGCTGGCGCTCGCGGCAGTGAACAAGGACCCGCAGGCCCTGTTCACCGATTTCCAGTGGTTCCTCTACGAAGCCCGCGACACCGTGTTCTTCACGGCCTTTTCGCGCGAGAGCTTCGACCGCGAATCGATCGGCCGGATCGTGGCCGAAATGGTGGCTCTCGCGCCGCAGCTGACGCACGGTTATGTCGGCGCGCGGCCGGGCCAGCCCTTCCCCCAGCACATCATCGATGCCATCACCGACCTGCGCGTCGTCGATGACTTCGACGGATATCCCGACGCCTGGCTCAGCAAGTCGCCCGATATCTTCGAGCGCGACGACCTGCCGCTCTTCCGCGTGCAGGCGCTTGTCCGCCGCGATGGCCCTGACGCCGAGGGCCGTGCCTCGCTCATCCAGGTCCGCTCCAGCCACGCGCTGCTCGAGGGGTCCGACTCGGCGCTGCTGACGCGGTCGCAGTCGGCCGCCCACGGCGTCATGTCCGACAAGGACAACAAGCTCAGCCTGGTCTCGCGCATCCTCGGCGGGCTCCGCGGCCAGCTCATGACGTGGAACTACATCCTTCTCGCCAACCTGCTGGCCGTGAAGGAGAAGCCATGGGGCTTCAGGACGCTCGCCATCAAGCGTCATCGCCTGCGCCTGCTCGCCAACCGCCTCGGCGTGCGCCAGCGTTCGTTGTACTTTGCTCTCGTCACCTACGCGCTCAACGGCGACGACGAAGAGCAAAAGCACATGAGCAAGAAGGTGATCGGCGCTGCCTATACGATGCTCGACACCAAACGCAACGACATCGACGACGACTTCTTCCGCGTGCGCGCGCTCATGGCGAGGTTCAAGGTTCACGACGATTTCGTCGAGTTCGTGCGCGCCATCGACGACACGGTCGCCAAAATCGAGCAGAAGGACATCAGCAAGTTCCAGGTGATCATGCTGTCGATGTTCAGCACGCTACGCAGTCTCAACCGGCTGTGGAAGGGACTGCCGGGCCGGCGGTTCTGGCGCTTCAACGGCGGCGCCCACATCGTCCTCACGCTGGTCCCGCCGCACCGCACCTACGGGCCGCTGACGCACGGGCTCGTCGAGCCGATCTACTGCGGCGCCTGGCACCCTGCGGCCAACATCTGCACCTTCTGTCCGGGCCGCGAATACATCACCCTCAACTTCTCGATGGAACAGCGGCACCTGCCGAACGTCGACAGGATCATGCCGCTGCTGGAGCGGATCGAGGCGATGGACATCGCGCCGACCGGCCGCAAGGTCGTCGAGGACGAAGCCGCCGCCTGAGCAACAAGCACGCATCGCGGTGCTGGACGGTAACCCGCCCGTTCGCCGAGCAGATTCGATTCTAGACCTACCAGCGCGCGAACAGCCTGCCGGCGATCCCGCCCGCAACGGCGAGGACGGCGATCGCCAGGCTGTACCAGATGGCGACGAAGAGCGGGGAATCGTCGGTGCAATGCGCGGCGTAGAACGTCGCCGCAATCCCGCCGGCCACGAGACCCGCGACAACGCCGGCGAGTCCCGGACGGGTCGGCGCGGCGTGCCTGAGCGCCAGGACAATTGCCGCCAACGGGCCGAGGCCGATCAACGGAATATAGGTCAGGCAGACGAGGCTGTTCCTGCCGGTGGCGAGCAGCTGCCATTGACCCGGCGGTTGCAGCACCAGCTCGACCCCGATGGCGGCCGCGAGCAGGAAAGGGGCCAGTACCAGCGCCAGCCACTGGGACCGCGTCGAGGCTCCCGGGCTTACTAGCCGGTCGAGGACGTAGAACGCGCCGGCAGCCAGCGTCAGTGTCACGACAAACTTGAAGACGAAGCGCGGTGTCTCCATCGCGGCGGCGATGTCGGGGCGCGGCCCGATGGTCGAAAAGAAGACCCCCGCTGCCACGACCAGGGCCGCCGCCAGAGCAA
>CAYRNE010000395.1:0-3032 GCA_964425245.1 uncultured Devosia sp. | reverse complement strand
ACGCCGAGGCCGAAAATCTGGAAGCTCAGGTCGGCAATCACCGCGCCGGGAAAGCCGAGCCAGTTTCGCGCGGGCGCGCTCGTCGCGTAGGAGAAGCTCGGGTCGTCGACCGACCAGGAGGCGAGCGAGAGGAGCAGGACGGCGACGAGGCCGAGCAGGATGAAGCCGACGAAACGGATCGGGATGCGAATCGCGATCGCCGGAGCGGGATCGCGGGCGCTGTCGCGGGCGTCTTCGAGCAGGGGCTGGGCCGGCATCTATGGGGACACTCAAACTATTGCGGCGGTACGCGCGGGCAGACGGCGCCCAGCCCGGCCATGCTAGGCGGGCATGGTTAATCCGAGGCTAACCGGCGTGGTCTCGGGAACATCCGCCCGCCTTCGCGGGTTCTTCCTCACGCATGGAATCAGGCTGGGGACCGCACAGGGGAGATGGTTCGATGCCGAAGAAGGACGAAGAACTGATCGCGCTGCTCGAAGAGGAGGCGGCGGTGCTTCGGCACCGCATCGCGGGCCTCGCCTCGCGCAGCTATCCCGCGGGCGTCACCACCGGCGACGACGAAGCGCTGAGTCCGTCCGAAGAACTCGAGGCGGACCACAAGGCCCGCCTCGCCGAGATCGAGGCGCACCTGCGCGAGCTGAAGCGAAGCACCGACGCAGCCTGAGTTCGTCCCGTCAGACTTCGCCTTCGGGATTGGCACGGATCGAGTGAATCGAGAGATCCGCGCCGCGGCGCTGCTGTTCCTCGGTGAGGCGGATGCCGAGTGTCCGCTGTGTGATCGTATAGAGGACGAAGCCCGCGACCAGCGCATAGGCCGAGAGCACCACCGAACCCAGCAGCTGGCTCACGAAGCTGACGCCGCCCATGCCGCCGAGCCCCTCGAGCCCGAAGATGCCGCAGGCGATGCCGCCCCAGAGGCCGCAAAGGCCATGCAGCGGCCAGACGCCCAGCACGTCGTCGACCTTCAGCCGCTCCTGGGTGATCTGGAAGCCGTAGACGAAGATCGCGCCGGCGGCGCCGCCCACGGCGAGCGCGCCAAGCGGATGAAACACGTCCGACCCGGCGCAGACCGCCACCAGCCCGGCAAGCGCGCCGTTGTGGACGAAACCCGGGTCGGCGCGCGAAATGATTGCCGCTACGGCGATGCCGCCGACCATCGCCATGAGCGAATTCATGGCGACGAGTCCCGAGACGCCGGCGACGGACTGTGCCGACATCACGTTGAAACCGAACCACCCGATGCAGAGCAGCCACGTGCCGAGCGCGAGCCAGGGGATCGAGGAAGGCGGCGTGGGCCGGCCGTTCGGCCCGTAGCGCCCGTCGCGGGCGCCGAGCCGGATGACCGCCGCGAGCGCGAGCCAGCCGCCGACCGCATGGACGACGATCGAGCCGGCGAAATCGTGGAAGCCCGCGCCGAAGGTCTCGGCGAACCAAGCCTGGAGCCCGTAATTGCCGTTCCACACCATGCCCTCCGAGAAGGGATAGATGAGCCCGACGATCACGGCCGCGGCGATCACCTGCGGCCAGAATTTCGCGCGTTCGGCGATGCCGCCCGAGATGATGGCCGGGACCGCCGCAGCGAAGGTCGCAAGGAAGAAGAACTTAACGAGCGAAAAGCCCTGCGGCAGAAACGGTTCGCCGCCCCCCGCGAGGGTTGCCGCATTGTGGAAGAAGGTGACGCCGTAGGAGACGGTGTAGCCGATGAGGAAATAGGCGAGGGTCGAGAACGCGAAATCGGTGAGAATCTTGACGAGCGCGTTGACCTGGTTCCTGTGACGCACCGTGCCCACTTCGAGGAACGCGAAGCCGCCATGCATGGCGAAGACGAGGATCGCGCCGCAAAGCACGAAAAAGACGTCGATCCCGACGGTGGTGTCCATTTTGAAGCCTCCCTCTCGGGGAAGCGGGGCAACCCGCTTCCCTGCCCAAACAACAGGACGCCGGCTCGCAATCCGGACAGTCCCGCTGCCATGCCTTCAAGGAGCGTGCCAGACGGGGCGCGATGGAAAATGCGGGCTTTGCAAAGGGTTATGCGTAAAGAGGAGGGGCGCGGCCGGGCGCGCCAGTGTGAATGCCTATTCCTTAGGCGCAATGGGACCGGGTCTGCCTACATGCTAGGCAAACTTGCTGGCCTTTGCCGGCCGTGGTGTGCAGCCCGGGTGGTTTGCGAGTGGGAAGCCTCTATGGCGGGCCATGAGGTACCCGGGCTGCACGCCGCGGCGGGCGTGCGAGGTATAAGGACGGCCCGACGGTCATCCCGGTAGGGCGCGGCGAAGAGTGGTCCCCGCCGCGCCCCAAGGGACGTGTCAGTTGTAGGCGCGCTCGCCGTGGCTCGAGATGTCCAGCCCGTCGACCTCGGCGGAGTCGCTGACGCGGGCGCCGCCGAACACGGCCCGGGCGATCAGCATGGCGACGGCGGCGACGACCGCCGACCAGACGATGGCGACGACGACCGCATAGACCTGGGTCATGAACTGACCGGCCATGTTGTAGTCCTCGGCGCCGAAGCCGCCGAGCCCGGGCGCGGCGAGGATGCCGGTGCCGAGAGCGCCGACGATGCCGCCCACGGCGTGGATGCCGAAGACGTCGAGGCTGTCGTCGTACTTGAGCATCGGCTTGAGCGTCGCGACGGCCCAGAGGCAGACGATGCCGGCAATGGCGCCGAGCACGACGCCGCCGACCGTGCCCACCCAGCCCGCCGCCGGAGTAATGGCGACAAGACCCGCCACGGCGCCCGAGGCGAAGCCGAGAAGGCTCGCATGGCCGCGGGTGAACTTTTCGCCGAGGCCCCAGGCGAGGGCCGCTGCCGCGGGTGCGGTGACGGTGTTGAGGAAGGCCTGCGCGGCCGTGCCGTTCGCGGCGAGCGCCGAGCCGGCATTGAAGCCGAACCAGCCGACCCAGAGAATGGAGGCGCCCGCGAAGGTGAAGACGAGGTTATGCGGCGGGATAGGCTCCTTGAGGTAACCGAGACGCGGCCCCAGGACGAGCGCGGCGACGAGCGCGGCGATACCCGAATTGATGTGCACCACCGT
>CAYRNE010000394.1:0-3043 GCA_964425245.1 uncultured Devosia sp. | reverse complement strand
TCATCAGCGCCATGTAGTCGAGCGCCACTTTGGCGGACGAGATGCCGCCCGCCGGCTTGTAGCCGATCTCGATGCCGGTCGCTTCGTGGAACTCGCGGATCATCCGGATCATCGCGAGCGAGGTCTGCAGGTTCGCGTTGACCTTCTCCTTGCCGGTCGAGGTCTTGATGAAGTCGGCGCCCGCCAGCATGCAGACGATTGAGGCCTTGGCGACGTTATTGAGCGTCGCCAGTTCCCCGGTGCCGAGGATGGTCTTCAGATGCGCCTCGCCGCAGGCCTTGCGGAAGGCCTGGACCTGCTCGTAGAGCGCGCGCCAGTCGCCGGTGAGCACCATGTGGCGCTCGATGACGACGTCGATCTCCTTCGCTCCGGCGGCGACCGAGGCTTCGATCTCGGCGATCTTGGATTCGACCGGCGCGAGGCCATGCGGGAAGCCGGTGGAGACGGCGGCGACGGGAATGCCGGAGCCTTCGAGCGCCTTCACCGCCGTCGCAACGAACGTGTGATAGACGCAGACCGCGCCGGGGACAATGCGGAGATCCTGCACGCCCAGCCCTTCGAGGATGTCGTCGCGCACGGGATGGCGCGCCTTGGCGCAGAGGCGCTCGACCCGCCCGTCCGTATCGTCGGAATTGAGCGTCGTCAGGTCGATCATGGTGATGGCGCGGAGCAGCCAGGCCGCCTGCCATTCCTTCTTCACCGTCCTGCGCGTGCCGATGGTCGCGGCGCGGCGCTCCAGCGCCGAGCGGTTCATGCGCACGCGGTCGACCATGTCGAGATCGAGCGGGAAACCGGGATTGCGCCGGTGGCCGGCCTCGGCGGGTGACTCTGCTACGACTTTCAGATTCATAGGGCCTCCACCAGCGCCGGGATGAGCCGCCTCAGCTTGTCGGCGCCCTGCACGGCCATCTGTTTGGTGTGCTCGTGCGAAATCCTTTCGTGCGAGAGACCGGCCCCCATGTTGGTGACCGACGAGCAGGCCCAGACCCGAAGGCCGAGCATTCTCGCGACGATCACCTCGGGCACGGTCGACATGCCCACGGCATTGGCGCCGAGCCCGATCGCCATCTTGATTTCGGCCGGCGTTTCGAACGAGGGCCCAGAGTACCAGAGATAGACACCTTCCTTCAATCGAATGCCCGAGGCTTCGGCCAATTCCCGCGATTTGCGGCGCAGGTCGGGATCGTAGGCGTCGACCATATTGACGAAACGGCGGTCGGTCGGTTCGCCGATCAAGGGGTTGAGGCCGCTATAGTTGATGTGATCGGCGATCAGCATGAGGTCGCCGGGGCGCACTTCGGGATCGAGGGAACCGGCGGAATTGGTGAGGAGCAGGGTTCTCGCGCCGAGCTCCGCCAGCGTTTCGATGGCGGGCCGCATGGCGGCGGGATTGCCGTGCTCGTAATAGTGCTCGCGGCCGGTGAGGATGGCGACGCGCCGGCCGCCCATTTCCCCCACGAGAAGGTCCCGGCCGTGGCCCGAGACGCCGCTTCCGCCCGGAAAGCCCTTGAGTTCGGCGTAGGGGATGGCGATCCGGTCGCGCAGGTCCTCGCCCAGCGCCCCGAGCCCCGAGCCGAGGATCAGCCCCGCATCGAGCGGCACGTCGCCGACGATCTTGCGGATGGTCTTGGCGGCCTTGGTCATCTCTCCAGGAACTCCGGGCCGAAGGAGTGCGGCAGAAGCTGGCCTAGGGTCTGGACCAGCGGCTCGCCCTCGACGCCATGCGATATGATTGTCACGTCATTGTCCGCAAATTCACGTATGCGCTGGCGGCAGCCGCCGCAGGGAGTCACCGGCTGCCGGCCCGGCCCCGTGACGTAGATGCGCCGGATGCGCCTGCCGCCGCCCGCGATCATCGCGGCGATGGCGGAAGCCTCGGCGCAGGTGCCTACCGGGTAGGCGGCATTTTCGACATTGCAGCCGGCATAGACCTTGCCGTCGTCGGCGAGGATCGCCGCGCCGACCCGGAACTTCGAATAGGGGGCATAGGCCCTGGCGCGGGCGGCTTCGGCGGCGGCGAAGAGGTCGGCATCGGTGACGGGCAAGGGCAACTCCGGAGCAGCGGTCGTTTCGCCGGGACGATTGAAGCCCGGCGCGGATCGGGCGGCAAGGGGGCGGAGGGATCAGCTTGAATCGCCGTCGGGCGGCAGCGGCGTCACGGTCGCGCCGAAGGTATCGCCGAAGCGCTCGAAGAAATGGTCGATGACGCGCTGGGCGGAGCGGCCGAGCAGGGCCTTTCCGAGCTTCATGATGGCGTTGTCGGCCCCGCCGGAGGCAAGAAAGCGGAGTTCCGTTCCTTCCCCGTCGTCCCGGAGCTCGATCTCGGCAGCGCCCTGCGCCATGCCCAGCATGCCCCCCCGGCCCCGGCCCGACAACATGTAGCGCTCGGCCGGAACGATGCTGCGCAGCGTGAGGTCCCCCGAGAAGGTCGGGCTGATCACGCCCAGGCTGACCTGAAGCTCCATCTCAAGCGTCTCCGGCCCGCTCCAGTCGAGCCGTTTGCAGCCGGGAATCGCCGCCCTCAGCTTTTCGGTGTCGTTGAGCGCCGCCCAGACGGCGGCACGGGGGGCGGAGAAGCGGAAGCGACCCGAAAACTGCACGAAGACTCCTGTCGTTGCGGCCCGGCAGGCGGGACCTCCCCGCCCTTTTTCCTGCGTCTTTTTCGCACCATATGGGCAAAATAGTCAGCGGCGGGCGGGCAATGAATTGTCTTGCCCTTATGCGGCGGGAAAAATGCCCTATCTCATGGCACGAATGAGCGAAGGAAGTGCGTCATATGGCTACTGATGTCATGGAGAAACCCCTGCAGTATCTCGACCGGGCCATGTCGTCCATCAAGGACCTCGGCATCTGGCCGGAGCAGCCGGAGGAGCAGCCGATCACCGGACTGCTGGCCGAGATCACGCATCTCGACGAGAACAAGGTGATCCTCATCGGCCGCACCCTGACCCAGGCCAGCGCCTTCAACGAGGTGGTGCGCTCGCAGGTCGCCGCCATGAACGTCGGCGAGCGCTACGAGGTCATCACCGAGGCCTTCAATTCG
>CAYRNE010000393.1:0-3044 GCA_964425245.1 uncultured Devosia sp. | reverse complement strand
ACGCGGCCCCCGGTTCCCAAAACCGGTGCTCTACCAGGCTGAGCTATACCCCGTCACCGCGCTGCTCTCCGTATCCCAGACTGCGGGCCGAGAGCAAGCCATTGACGCGCGGCTCAAACTGCTCTGAGAAAGCAGGATGTCCCGCCTGGCACAGCCGTGGCCGCTGAACCCGACGACGAGGAATTGGCTGCTCGCCGCCGCCGCCGCGGTCGTCTTGCTTGCCGTACTCTCCTTGCTCGATGCGGAACTGTCCCGGTGGGGCACGGCGCTTCCCGGCCCGGTGGTCGTCGCTTTCAGGTGGATCAGCCGGCTCGGCGACTCCGACTACGCCCTCATCGGCGCCGCTGCCATGTGCGCAGCAGGCGGCGTTGCATCGCTCCTCGTGACAAGGCCGCATGTCAAGGACGCCATGCGGCAGTTCGCCCTCATCGGGGCGTTCTGGTTCTGCTGCGTCGGACTGCCCAGCCTCATTACGGCCGTCGTCAAGCGCCTCATCGGACGCGCGCGTCCGGCCCTGCTCGACAGCGTCGGGACGCTCGACTTCCGGGTGATGAACTGGCTCGACTGGACCTACCAGAGCTTTCCATCCGGCCACGCGACGACCGGCTTCGCAATCTGCTTCGCCGTCAGCTTCGTCGCGCCGCGCGCCTTCCCGCCGATGCTCGTTGTGGCGATCCTCATCTCGCTGTCGCGCATCGTCCTCGGCGCGCACTATCCCACCGACATCATTGCCGGCGCGATCGTCGGGACGCTCGGTGCCTACCTCGTGCGATACGTCTTCGCACTGCGCGGGTGGCTGTTCGTGATCCGGGAGGACCGGACGATCGACCTCATGCCGCTCGATGCGCTGGCGAGGCTGCTCGGGCGGCGCGGCTAGAAGTCGTCGTTGCTCAGGTAACGCCGGGCGGATAGGCGGCGACGCCGTCCTTGAACCAGATGTTGGCCGCCCGGTAGCGCTCGAGTCCGGCCCGCAGGTCGGCTTTCAGGTCGTCGAGGTCCTCGAAGCCGACGTGAAGGCGGAACATGTCACCCTGCACGTTCCAATCGACAGCGGTGCGGATGCGTTCTGGGTGCACCGGCAGGCAGAGGCTTTCGTATCCGCCCCATGAGTATCCCATGCCGAACAGCCGAAGGCCGTTGACCATGGCGGCAACGGCTTCGCGCGGCCCGGGCTCCAGCAGCACGCTGAAGAGGCTCCCCGACCCGGTGAAGTCGCGTTTCCAGATCGCGTGGTCCGGGTGACCGGGGAGGGCAGGATGATAGACCGCCCGCACGGTCGGCTGACCTTCGAGCCAGCGCGCCAGGTCGAGGGCCCGGGCCGCGTGCTCCTTCATGCGGATGGCAAGGGTCCTGAGCCCGCGCGCGGCAAGGAAGGCATCGTCGGGCGAGGCGCAGATGCCCATGAGGCGGTGGGTGCGCGCCAGCATCGGCCAACAGCGTTCGTTCGCCGAGGCGGTGCCGAACATCGCGTCCGAGTGGCCCACGAACATCTTGGTGCCGGCGTGGACGACGATGTCGGCACCGAGCGCGAGCGGCTTATGAAAAAGCGGTGTCGCCCAGGAGTTGTCGACGATGACGATCATGTTCCGCGCGCTGGCGGCTTCCACGATGGCCGGGAGATCCTGCACCTCGAACGTCAGCGATCCCGGACTTTCCACAAGAATCGCCTTGGTTCGATCGGTGAAGATGCCGGCAATGCCGGCGCCTGCCCGCGGATCGTAGAACCGGGTAGAAATGCCGAACCGCGCCAGGGTCTCGCTGCAGAAGATACGGGTGGGTTCGTAAACGCTGTCGGTGACGAGAAGCTCGTCGCCGGCTTCGAGCACCGAGAGCAGCGCGGTCGAGATCGCGGCGAGGCCCGAAGGAGCAAGGACCGTACCGGCCGCTCCCTCGAGCTCGGTGATGACGGTCTCCACAGCGCGGGTCGAGGGGTTTCCCGTACGCCCGTAGCGGTATGGGTGGGCATGGTTGTCGAGATCGTCCAGCGTCTCGAACAGGACGGTCGAGCCGCGGAAAACCGGTGTGTTGACGAACCCAAAATGCTCGGCTGTCTGGCGCCCCGAATGGGTGAGGATGGTTTCGACCGACGGCCTCTCGCCGTTCTTACTTTCGTCCGTCATGCCATCCGCCGCAATTTTGTACTCAGAATACCGACAAGACCGCCCTGCTGGTCCAGACAGATCAATATTTGCGCCACGTTTTTGCCATCCGCCTTGACCAATCGGTCAATTGCCGCTTCGATGCATAGCAGCATCACTCCCGCCGTCCAAGGCGGAGGTGCCGCCGGGGCCAGGGGAGCATTGTCCGACAAGGCTTCGGGAAAAAGGGTCAGGAAACAAAGGCAAGAACTATGTCAAAACAGATTGTCTCGCTTGCGCTCGCGGCCGCCCTCGGGGCTGCCGCCACGGGCGCCTATGCCCAGACGACCGTTTCGCCGACGCTCGATGCCGTGAAGGAGAAGGGTTACATCCAATGCGGTGTCACGGCGGGCGTGCCGGGCTTCTCGGCGCCCGACGCCAATAACAACTGGACGGGCCTCGAGGTCGATTTCTGCCGGGCCATGGCAGCGGCCATCTTCAACGATCCCGGGGCGGTGCGCTATACGCCGCTCACCTCGCAGGAACGCTTCACCGCGCTCAGCGCCGGCGAGATCGACGTGCTCTCGCGCACCACGACCTGGACCATGAGCCGCGACACGCAACTGGGCATCAGCTTCATCGGCACGATGTTCTACGACGGCCAGGGCTTCATGGTCCGCAAAGCCGACGGCATCACCTCGGCGCTCGAGCTGAGCGGCGCCGCGATCTGCATCGAATCCGGTACGACGACCGAACTCAACGCGGCGGATTACTTCGCCGCCAACAACATGGAGTTCAACACCGTCGTCTTCGTCGACCAGGACGAAGTGGTGAAGGCCTACGAGGACGGCCGTTGCGACGTCTACACGACCGACTCCTCGGCGCTCGCCGCCGAGCGCTCCAAGCTCGCCGTGCCGGAGGATCACGTGATCCTGCCCGAGATCATCTCCAAGGAGCCGCTCGGCC
>CAYRNE010000392.1:0-3050 GCA_964425245.1 uncultured Devosia sp. | reverse complement strand
GATGAGCGCGTGCGCGCCGAATTCGTGACGGAGCCAGAGATAGGCGGCGAGATAGCCGTGCGGCGGCACGAGGTCGGGATCGTGGTAGCTCGCGAACTCGTCGAGGTGATAGCCGCGCGAGGGCTGGAGGAGGATCGTGACGTTGCCGAGGCGGATGGCGGGGAGATGGAAGGCGTCGCCGCGCGCGAAGGGATCGGCGGCGGGATCGCCCCAGCGCGCCGTGACTTCCGTTCGGATCTTCTCGGGTAGCGTCTCGAACAGGGCGCGGTAGCGTGACAGCGCAAACGCGATCCCCTTCCCCCGACCGGGATGCGCATTGGTGGGGCCGGACTGCAGGAGCTCGATGAGGGCGTTGCCATCTTGCGGGATGGCCACGTCCTCACGTTCACCACCGGACGGCTCCCCTCCCACTTGAGGGGAGGGGTCGGGGGAGGGGGTCAGCTCAAAATTTTGGTCTCCGAGGCAATACCCCGCCCCCTGCAACGCCCGCAAAATCTCCACCGTCGATTGCGGGGCGTCGTAGCCGACGCCGTTGGCGAGGCGGCCATCGCGGATGGGGTAGTTGGCGAGGACGAGACCGATGCGGCGGTCGGCGCGCGGCGTGGCACGCAGGCGCGCCCAGTTGGCGGCGAGTTGCACGACGTGGCGGACGCCGCCGGCATCGGGCGCGTAGGACGAGAGCGGACACTCGGTGCGGGTGTGCCAGACCGCATCGTCCTTGTGGCCGACGAGCAGCGCGCCGTGGCGGCCGTCGAGCTCGGGGAGGACGACCTGCATGGCGAGGTCCTTGGCCGTCAGCCCCTGCGGGTCGTCGCGCCAGGCCGCTTCGGGGCGGCCGCCCTGGACGAGCTGGAGCACCGGCGCGTCGGTGCCGGCAAAGGGGTTGAGCTTCTCGTCGAGCCCGTCGAGGCCGAGAGCGAAGCCGGTGAGGTTGAGGATCGCGGCCGGCGGATGCCGCTCGAATACCGCACGCACGAAGCGCACGCAGGCGGCTTCCTTGAGGGTGGACACGAGGATGGGGACCGGCGTCAGACCCTGTGCCTCCAGCTCGGCGATCAGCGCTTCGAGCGTCGCCGTGCCCGCGCCTTCGAGCGCGGCGCGGTAGAAGAGGATGGGGATGTTTCCGCGGTTCGCCGATGGAGCCCCACCCCCAACCCCTCCCCTCAAGGGGGAGGCGTGCGACGGAGCCGCTGACTGATGGGCTGAACGGAGGCGCTCCATATTGGCCATTCCGGTGCTCGGATGCCAAAGACCGAAGCGCGGGAAGGGTCTGGGTGCGAGATCGTGCAGTCGGGGCTCCCCTCCCCCTTGAGGGGAGGGGTTGGGGGTGGGGGTCGGGCGGCGATCCGTCGAACCACCCCCCACCCTCGGTCCCTCCCCCTCAGGCGGTAGAGCCGCGAGCGCATGGAATGCGGCCAGCAATGCATCGGCATTCTCGGGACCGCCGGCAACGAAGAGCGCGTGGAGGCGCGACCAGTCGTCGGGGTGGATGGTCGAGCGCTCCTGCAGGATCGGGTCGGGGTTGGCGTCGCCGGGGAGCAGCACGAGATCGATGGCGCCGGCGGCGGCGAGCGCCGTGAGTTCGTCGACGCCGTATTGCCAGTAGCTCGGGCCGCCGAGCAGGCGGACGACGACGAGCCGCGCATGGCGCACCGTCTTGTCGAGCCAGAGATCGACGCTGAGATTGTGGCTCAATCTGAGGATCGAGGCGCAGCGGAGGCGTCCCTCCCCTGCCCTGTCGGCCGCACCGGCCATGAGCGCCAGCTCGCTGTCGGCGGCCGAGACGAAAATCAGCGGCGCGGGAGACTGGCCGAGGTCGATGGCCTCGCCTTCCTGCTGGATCGATCCGGCCTGTGCCGAGAGGAGGTGCATCAGGCGTCGCGATCCTTTCCGCTGCGAAACTCCGGGCCGAAGGCCTCGACGAGCGCCACGCAGACAAGGGACGCAAGGGCGCCGCCGAGCGAGATGCTCAGCAGCTCGCCCGGCTTGCTCACGCCGCCCTCATCCTCGGCAAGCCAGCCCAGTTGCACGACGAACGGCGCAGCTCCGGCAGGCAGCGCGAGCAGCAGCCGCCAGACCTCGGAAACAAGGCGCGACAGCGCGACGTTGCCCGCGGCGGCGATCAGCATCGGGAGCCAGGCAATCAGGTACGAAAACGGGATGCTGGCCAGGTAGAACTGTGGATCGAAAAAGGCGATCGAGACGGGACCGTGCTGAGCAATGCCGAACCCCACCAGGGTGACCAGCGCGGCAATCGGCGGACCGGCGAGAAGGCTGACGACAAGCAGCAGACCGTCACGCCACCGCATGAGTCCGACCGGCCTTCGCACCCTCGACCAGGCTGGCTGTGATCGCATCGCGATCGAGCGGGCTTTCCCCGATCACCACCAGCGCGGTCTCGCGCGGCTCGCCCTCGCGCCAGGGGCGGTCGAACCAGGCGGTAACGCGCGGGCCGACGGCCTGGATGGCGAGTCGCGCCGGGGCATCGGGAAGCGCGGCGAAGCCCTTCAAGCGCAGCACGTCGTGAGCGCGGATGGTCTCTTCGATGGTGGCGAGCAGCCTGTCGCGGCTCACCGTCGGGGGCAGCGTCACCGCGAAGGAGTCGAAATCGTCGTGCTCGTGGCCTTCGCCGCCATGCTCGAGCTCGTGGGCGCTGTCGCGTCCGGCGAGGTTGTCCTCGGTGGCGAGGCCGAGGCCGAGGAGTGCGGCGACGTCGACGTGGCCGTTGGCGGCGCGGAGAAGGCCAGTGCCGGGGCGCAGGTTGTCGCGCAGCGCCGCTTCGACGCGAGCGAGGCCTTCGGCATCGACGAGATCGGTCTTGTTGACGACGACGAGGTCCGCGGCGACCAGCTGGTCCTTGAACAATTCGCCGAGCGGGGTCTCGTGGTCGAGCATCTGGTCCTCGCGGCGGCGCGATTCCACCGCGGCCTCGTCGGCGGCGAAGCGGCCTTCGCTCAGGGCCGCGGCATCGACCAGCGTCACCACGCCGTCGATGGTCACCTCGGACTTGATCTCGGGCCAGTTGAAGGCGCGGATCAGCGGCTGCGGCA
>CAYRNE010000391.1:0-3052 GCA_964425245.1 uncultured Devosia sp. | reverse complement strand
CGCCCGGCGAACGGTGCATCTGGGAAACGATGACGCGCTCGGTGCCGTTGACGATGAAGGTGCCGTTCGAGGTCATGAACGGCATGTCGCCCATGTAGACGTCCTGCTCCTTGATGTCCTTGACGGAACGGGCGCCGGTCTCCTCGTCGACTTCGAACACGATCAGCCGCAGCGTCACCTTGAGCGGCGCAGCGAAGGTCATGTCGCGCTGCCGGCACTCGTCGACGTCGTACTTGGGCTGCTCGAACTCGTACTTCACGAATTCGAGAGACGCGGTGTTCGAAAAGTCGGTGATCGGGAAGACAGACTTGAAGACGGCCTGCAGGCCCTCGTCGGGACGCCCGTCCTTGGGCTCGTCCACGAGGAGGAACTGATCGTACGAGGCCTTCTGAACCTCGATAAGATTAGGCATCTCCGTGACTTCGCGAATGGACCCGAAGGACTTGCGTACCTTGCGACGGCCGTTGAACGTGGTAGCCATACCAGCTCCTTGCTTTCTCGATGTCTCGGAGGGCAAATGTCCAAAGACCCGACCATCAGCCGACGGATCTCAGGAAATCTGCCCTGGTATTGTTCACTCGGGTCCCGGGAGGAAGGGCCCGTAATCCGCAACCGACGCCCCTGCCCGCTGCCGGGTGGCGTCCGCCCTCCATCCAATCGAGGGCGGGGATTGGCAGCGCCCGTGGGCGCCGCCTGAACTCTCGTGCGATCGCGGGGCCAGCGCCCCGTCGATCACTTGAGCTCGACCTTGGCGCCAGCCGCCTCGAGCTTGGTCTTGATGTCCTCGGCCTCGGCCTTGGACGCGCCTTCCTTGACGGTCTTGGGCGCACCCTCGACGAGGGCCTTGGCTTCGCCCAGGCCCAGGCCGGTGATGGCGCGGACTTCCTTGATGACGTTGATCTTGTTGTCGCCGAACGAGGCGAGGATCACGTCGAATTCAGTCTTCTCCTCGGCGGCGGGGGCAGCGCCACCGGCGGCCGGAGCCGCGGCGACGGCGACCGGAGCCGCGGCGGAAACACCCCACTTCTCCTCGAGCATCTTCGAGAGCTCGGAAGCCTCGAGGACCGTGAGGGCCGAAAGGTCGTCTACGAGTTTGGCGAGATCTGCCATTTGATAGTTCCTCAGTTACTCAGTTTCAGTTCGAACCGTGGATTCCGCCTCAGGCGGCATTGCCCTTGTCCGCGTATGCGGCCAGCACGCGGGCGACCTGCCCGCCTGGCGCCTGCAGGACCGATGCGATCCGCGTCGCGGGCTGCTTGAGCATCCCCGCGAGCATGGCCCGCAACTGATCCAGCGACGGCATCGTGGCCAGCGCCTTGACGCTGTTCGCGTCGAGCCCGGTCTTCCCCATCGCGCCGCCCAGAATCTCGAACTTCTGGTTCCGGTCGGCGAATGCGGCCGCGACTTTCGGCGCGGTCATGGGATCCTTGGCGAAGGCGACGACCGTCGGCCCCTGGAAGAGGGCCGAGATGTCCGCATTCTCGGTTTCCTTGAGAGCAAGCTTGGCCAGGCGGTTCTTCGCGACCTTGACCGTGCCTCCGGCCTCTTTCATCTGCCTGCGCAGCGTCTCGAGGTCGGCGACGGTCAGACCGGTGTTCCGGGCGACGATGATCGAACCGGCATCCTGGAAGGACGCCTGAAGTTCGGTCACGAGCTCGGCCTTTTCCGCTCTTTCCACTCTTTCACTCCACATTGAGCCCGGCTCGCGCCGGACCTCTGCCAATTGCTGCCCTCCGGAGAGGTCAGCGGTTAACGCCCTGTCAACCCGCTGCCCGCGAAGGGCGAAATGCCCGTTGGCGGCAACTGGCCTGGTTCGAACCGAACGATCCGCCTTGCGGCGAAAGCCCGGTCTTCACCCCGTCTATTGCAGGCTCCTCTCGCGGCATACCGCCGGTTCGGGATTAAGGACTTCTCGGTCCGCCATGCAGTCTCGGACAGGACTGTCGCCGGATTGCTCCGGCTTCCGGCAGCGCGGGTAGCGCCGCCGAAACTGTCGTCCCCGGCCCTACTGGACCGAGGAGGGATCGACATGCACGCCCGGCCCCATGGTCGAGGAGACCGACACGCGCTTGACGTAAGTACCCTTGGCGCCCGCGGGCTTGGCCTTTTGCACCGCATCGGCGAAGGCCCTGATGTTCTCGAGCAGCGCCTCCTGGCTGAACGACGCCTTGCCCACGCCACCGTGAATGATGCCGGCCTTCTCGACGCGAAACTCGACCGCGCCGCCCTTGGCGGCCTTGACCGCACCCGCAACGTCCGGCGTCACGGTGCCCACCTTGGGGTTGGGCATCAGGTTACGCGGACCCAGGATCTTACCGAGGCGGCCGACCAGCGGCATCATGTCCGGCGTCGCAATGCAGCGATCGAAGTTGATGCTGCCGCCCTGAATCTGCTCGACGAGGTCCTCGGCCCCGACGATGTCCGCGCCGGCGTTCCGTGCCTCATCCGCCTTGTCGCCGCGGGCGAAGACCGCCACGCGCACCGTCTTGCCGGTGCCGTTGGGAAGGTTCACGACGCCGCGGACCATCTGATCGGCGTGACGCGGATCGACACCCAGGTTCATCGCGACCTCGACGGTCTCGTCGAACTTGGCGCTCGCACGCTCTTTCACCAGCTTGACCGCATCGCTCAGCCCATAGAGCTTCTTGGTGTCGATGCCGTCCCTGGCTTTGACGATTCTCTTGCCCTGACGTGCCATGGTCAGCCCTCCACCTGGAGGCCCATGGACCGGGCCGAGCCGGCGATCATCTTCATCGCGGCATCCACGTCGTAGGCATTGAGGTCCTTGAGCTTCTGCTCGGCGATCTCGCGAATCTGCGCCTCGGTGATGGTGCCGGCCGATTCCTTGCCGGGCAGCTTCGAGCCCGAAGCCGGCTTCTTGCCGATTTTCAGACCCGCGGCCTTCTTCAGCAGGTAGGTCACCGGCGGGAGCTTGGTCTCGAAGGAGAAGCTCTTGTCGGCATATATGGTGATGACGGTCGGGATTGGCGAGCCCTTCTCCAGTTCCTGCGTCGCGGCGTTGAACGCCTTGCAGAACTCCATGATGTTGAGC
>CAYRNE010000390.1:0-3072 GCA_964425245.1 uncultured Devosia sp. | reverse complement strand
ACGCAGATGCCGAAAAAGGGGACACCGGCGCCGATCACCCGTTCCTCGAGCGCCTCGACCATGCCGGTGACGGCGTCGAGACCGGCGCGGCAATCGGCGAAGGCGCCGACGCCCGGCAGCACGATCCTGTCGGCGCGGCGCACAGCATCCGGATCGGCCGTGACGAGGACGGTCGCGTCGGCCTCCGTCTCGCGGCTCGCGCGCTCGAAGGCCTTGGCCGCGGAGCGGAGGTTGCCCGAACCGTAGTCGATGATGGCGACGGTACGGGTCACGCGGAGACGCCCCTGCGGCGGACCCACTCGACCTCGGCGACATCGGCCGCGGGCGCGATCAGCTCGGCCCGGTAAACCCAGCCGCGGCGGCGCAGCGCCCGGCGGCGCAACGCGGGCGCTTCCCAGCCGATCGCGAGCGCGAGGAGGACGTAGAACCACAACCCGGCTTCGGCCCCGATTGCCGACCCCGACAGCACGATCAGCACGACCGCGACGACATAGCCGACGGTCTCGAGCCAAAGGCCGTTGGCGATGCCGAAGACCGGCGGCAGCAGCATGGCGAACCAGGAAAAGCGGTCCGGCACCACGGCCGGCGCCTCGTCCCGGCGGCGATCGAAAACGGAGTAAAGGGTCATGGCGCGGCTTTAGCGCTTTGTCACCCGCATCGACAAGGCCTCAGGCGCCATAGCCGGCGGATGACAGTCAGGCGCCGAACGCCGCCACCGGCAACTGGCCGCGACGCAGAAGGTGCTGCAGCGCATAGGTCACGGACAGGGCATCGTCGAGGGCGTCGTGGCCCCGGAGCGGCGGATGGTCGAGCTTGTAGTACTCGGCGAGTTTGTTGCTTGGTGTGCGACCAATGTCCTCGACCGGCATGCCCGCGGCAAGTACCAGCTTGACCGCATTGTCGAAGCGGGCGGCAGGTATCGAGGGTGGGACACCCGCGACATAGCAGCTAATCGCCACCATGTTCAGCTCGTCCTTTCCCCAGGACCAAAGAGTGGCGCCGTCAGAGAAGCTGTCGAGCTCGGCGAGCGCGTCGGCGAGCGCCACGCCATTTTCGTCGATATCGGCCTCGGTGATGCCGGTCAGCTGGGTGAAGAAGGGATCGAGCGCGTAGCGCTGTCCGAAACGGTCGAGCGGCCGCACGTATGCGCGGTGCGTGCCAAGAACAGGGAAGTCCGCCTCAAGCCCAAGTTTTACCGCACCAATCTGGGCGATGACCGGATCGGGATCGTGGGCCGCGCACCAGAAGCGGCGTTGCGACCCCTCGAGGCAAAGGAATTCGCAGTCGAACAATACGGCGGTCTTCATCATGCTCTCCAGATCGCGAGCGATAGGCCCCTCATCGACCGGTCAGAGCGAACCCTTGGTGCTCGGAATGACGTCGCTCGCCCGCGGGTCGATCTCGACTGCGGCGCGCAGGGCCTTGGCCAGCGCCTTGAACGCCGATTCCGCGATATGGTGGTCGTTGTCGCCGTAAAAGGTCTCGACGTGCACCGTGATACCGGCGTTCATGGCGAAGGCCTGGAACCATTCGCGAAAGAGCTGGGTATCCATCTCGCCGACCTTGGGGGTCGTGAACGCAACCTTCCAGACGAGGAACGGACGGCCGCTCACATCGAGCGCGACGCGGGTCAGCGCGCCGTCCATGGGCAGGTCGCAGGAGGCATAACGCCGGATGCCCTTCTTGTCGCCCAGCGCTTTCCTGAACGCCTCGCCGAGCGCGATGCCGACGTCCTCGGCGGTGTGATGGAAGTCGATGTGGAGGTCGCCCTTCGCCGCGACCGCAATGTCGATCAGCGAATGCTTGGCCAGCTGATCGAGCATGTGATCGAGAAAGCCGATGCCGGTCGCGATCTCGTGCCGGCCGGTGCCGTCGAGGTTCACCGAGACCCTGATCTCGGTCTCCTTCGTCTTCCGCTCGACCTTTGCCTCGCGCATCCGGCTGGCCTTTCTCGTTGCTGCGGAGCGTCTCCATAGAGCGCCCGGACGGACAAGGGAACGCCAATCTCCGTTGGAAACGCGGAGAAGCGTGGGGTATGGCGTGTTCCCTGCCCGAAAGCGCGGCATTGCATTCCCCGGGCCCCGTCCTAAATACCGGACAAATCCTTTTGGAGTGTTGAATGTCCAAGGACAGCGACTTCCCGGGCTGGCACGGCACGACGATCGTCGCCGTGCGCAAGGGGAACAGGGTGGTGATTGCCGGCGACGGCCAGGTTTCGGTGGGCCAGACGGTGATGAAGCATTCCGCGAAGAAGGTCCGGCGCCTCGCCCAGGGCAAGGTGATCGGCGGCTTCGCCGGGGCGACCGCCGATGCCTTCACGCTGTTCGAGCGGCTGGAGGCCAAGCTCGAACAGTATCCGGACCAGCTCATGCGCGCGGCCGTCGAGCTCGCCAAGGACTGGCGGACCGACCGCTACCTGCGCCGCCTCGAAGCCATGATGATCGTCGCCGACAAGCGCGAGACCCTGGTCGTTACCGGGACCGGCGACGTGCTGACGCCCGACCACGAGACGATCGCCATCGGGTCGGGCGGCAACTACGCCTATGCCGCAGCGCAGGCGCTCGCCGACAACACCGCCCTCGATGCCGAGGAAATCGCGCGCAAGGCCATGAAGATTGCGGCCGAAATCTGCGTCTATACCAACGAGAACGTCACCGTCGAGACGATCGAACTCGACTGAACGGCGGGCTGGCACCGCCGGCCGCCACCATAGGGCGTGCTTCGTCAGGAGGGCGCCGGAAAGCGAAAATTCAATGCCCGACACCATTCATTTGACGCCCCGCCAGATCGTGGCCGAGCTCGACCGCAACATCGTCGGCCAGGACGAGGCCAAACGCGCGGTCGCGGTGGCGCTGCGCAACCGCTGGCGGCGCCAGCAGCTCGGCGAAGATCTGCGCCAGGAGGTGACGCCCAAGAATATCCTGATGATCGGGCCGACCGGCGTCGGCAAGACCGAGATTTCGCGCCGGCTGGCCAAGCTCGCCGAAGCGCCCTTCATCAAGGTCGAGGCGACCAAATTCACCGAGGTCGGCTATGTCGGCCGCGACGTCGAGCAGATCGTGCGCGACCTCG
>CAYRNE010000389.1:0-3083 GCA_964425245.1 uncultured Devosia sp. | reverse complement strand
GAACCACGCCTTGTCCAGCCGCAGATCCGCGTCACGCGCCTTAGCGACGTGGTCTACGTAGTAGGTGACGGCATTCACCAATCCCCACGCCGTGCCCTTGGCGGTGGGAAGCTCCTGCCCGGGGCCCTCGTGGTACGCTGACATGAGCTCATCGACCTTCTTCCCGACCGCCTTGTCAGACGGGCGGAGGGACGGTGTCGGGTAGAGCACCGTGGCGAAGTAGTCGCGAGCCATGCTGTCATTGACCTTGGTGTTGGCCAGACGGCCAACCTGCTGAGCGAAGAGGTTCCAATTCTCCGTCAGCTTCATCCGCTCCTTGACGGCGTCGCCCTTGAACTTGCCCAGGTGGTTGATGCGAATCTGATATTCGCCGCGCCCCTCGACCGTCGCCGCGAGGGTGTTGGCGCAGACGACACGGATGCTCGTCTGCTGGACGATGGTCGGCATGCTCTGGTCGTATGACGTAGCCAGGAGCAGGTAGCGGGCGACGTGATCGTCACCCCCGACGCTAAAGGAATCATTCGCTCGGGCGAGGGCCCAGATCTTCTTGCCGCCCCGGAGGCTTCCCGCGGTCTCCAGAGTGAAGTTCTGGTAGACCTCAACCAGATCCCGGAAGAACTCGAGGACCTCACCCGGCTGCACCGCCTGGTAGCGAGACGAGACGACAGAAAGAGGCAAGCCAGTGTCCTGACGGAAGAGAACCTCGCGGCCCTCGAACTCAGTGATGCCTCCGATTCCATGGAACTGGACGGGTGCCTGCTGGGCCTCCCAATCGAGTCCCGCCTCCTTCTTCCAGGTGGCGATCTTCGCACCGGGCTTCAGCTTCTGCCCGAGGCCATGCCACGGGGTCTCGTTGACGAAGGCGATGTTTGCCCGGTCGTTGCTCATGTCGATTTCGTGGGCCATCTCTCTGCTCCTTAGGAAAGGTACTCTGCCTTACCTCTACCTGCTGTGCATAATAGTGGAAGGCTGCTTCTCGGTCAACTGGGCGACAACCTTTGCCACCCATCTACTCCTAAAGTATAGGTGCTGCTTCGCAGCTGTCAACCCGTTACGACATGTTTTCTAAAATATCGGTGAATATTCTTTTCACCTGACGGGGCGAGAGGGCTCCAGGATCCTCAGCTTCCTCAATGATCTCTTGATAAGCACCCAGAAAAGTGATGGTAGACGTGGTTTGGGCCGCAACACCCAGAGCTGTAGAATCTCCGATCACTACAACATCGTCAAACCGACGTGAGAGAGTAAGAAGCTGACATCGCTGGCCGTCTGTGAGTGATGTGGTGAGCATGGCAACAGCATGCACACCGAGCGGCGAGCCGTAGAAATCAACCTTGAGGGCGTCAAGTGGACCCTCGACGACGGCCAAGAGTCTTCCTCCGTCCGCTGCCCGATCGTAATTGAATAGATTCTTCTTGAGGTGTGGACCAGCAGGCTCACTCAAGTATCGCTGCTCAGCCCGGACAATGGCTCGTCCGGTCCACCCCACAAGCCGATCGTCGACGGTGATGGGCATGACCAGACGACCCTTGAACCGACCGGTGAAGGTGTATCGTAGATCGTACCGCTCAATGACAGCTGCGACGTCGCGTCGGCGGAACCCCCTATTGACTAGGTACCGAGCAAACCGGGACGAGAGGCCTGTGAGCTGGGGCCGCTGGAAAGAGCTGGGGAGCTCGACTGCAATCGGAGGCTCATGGGTGTGCTTAGGCGCCAAGATCTCGGCTAGCTGGTCGAGCATGCCGTGTGTTGAGATGGGCTCGAGAATCGGCTGATCGTCTACTAGAGCGGCAGCCTCAGCCCAACTACACCCAGCCAGTGCGACGATGAGCCGCTCAGGCTTCCTTCCCCGGTGAGCACTGTCACGGAGGCACCCCCACCGTCCTGTATCTAGCTGGAGCCCCATATGCTGAGAGGGATCATCGCTTCCGCAAAACGGGCACCGGATGTTGACGTGACCGCGAGCGACATTCTTCCCTCGGTCAATATATGGGATGCCGCGAGCATCTAGAAATGAAATCCAATCGAACACTACTATCTTCCATCAGTAAAAGAGGGGGAGGCGCTGGGGGCGGCGTCCTCCCCCTCCCGGGGGTTCGGCTGGGTGATGATTTCAGCCTCTATGTAACATACATACTCAGGCGAGTTTCCGATGCTCTTCAATCTCCTCGCCATCCATCGCATTGGCCTTCAGCGAGACCTTATCGGCAGCTTCCTGCCCTTCCCGGTAGCCCCGTGAATTGAATTTCCGCTCACGGGTGAATCCGTCTGCCTTCTTGGCCCCGGCAAGGTACTTGTCTACCCGAGCCATCGCTGTGCTCATTTTCACCAACGTCCCGGCGCTGACGTGCTCGTTGTTCTTGGCGTCATTCAGCGCGTTCTGGTAACGCGTGTTAAGCCGGACGATGAATCCGATGAGGTACGAGTCCTTGAACCCCTTGGCGAGATGGCGTGTGCCTGCCTTCTCCATCTCCCAGTAGTAGGCGTCGTAGGCCTTCTGCGACATGCTCTGGAGAAGCCTAACGAGGAATCCTATCATGTACTCTGCGATCTCACGGTCGCTCTGACGGCCGACCAACGTAATTCGGTTGCTCCCCCGAGTGACCATCACCCGACAAGAATGGCCCGATGCAACCACCGTCGAGAGGGTTTCAATCCACTGGCAGCGCCGCCGGGTTTCCGGAACCCCGAATGCAGCCCAGTCGACGTCCGAGGTTGCGATCTCCTCGGCGTCAATGTAGGCGCTGAAGTCAATGTCGCTCATCGTCAGCTTGTTGTGGAGCAACACCTGATTGATGAGATCGCTGACAACCTCCAGTTCGTCGCTGGAATCCACAGCCGAGGTCATCGTCTTCAGTGCCTTGACGACGTCGAAGTTCGTGGGGGAGTCGCCCAGAAGCTTGTAGGCCTTGTTGATGAGCTCGAACTTCTTGGCCGCACTCTCATCTCCTGGGTTACGGTCAGGATGGAACTTCATTGAAAACTGGCGGTAGATCTTCTTGACACCCTCGAGAACCGTTGCTTCTGACATCTCTCTGCTCCTATCTAGGTCTGCCTCATCAGTGCCGGGAGAACCATTCTCC
>CAYRNE010000388.1:0-3083 GCA_964425245.1 uncultured Devosia sp. | reverse complement strand
GAGCACCCGATGCACCACTTCGACTATCGCAACGGCGTGCTGCATGCCGAGGCGATCAGTGAGGACGACATCCTGCTCGGCCGCTACGACGGCGCTGAGGTGGAGACCTGGCGCGTCAACTGGCGCGACGTGAGCATGCGGCACCTCGTACGGCGTGCGACGATCGGCGAAATCGTGCGCGAGGACGGCGCATTCCGAGCCGAGCTGCGGTCGGCCCAGCATGCGCTGAACCAGCCGAAGGGGCGGCTCTATCATGCGCTCTGCGCCGCCGAACTCGGCGATCATCGCTGCGGCGTCGATCTCGAGGAAGCGGCCTATCGCGCCACTGCGTCGGTGATCGAGGTGCGCGACCGCTTTCGCCTTGCGATCGACGGCATGGGGAGCTTCGCGGAAGGGTGGTTCGGGCTGGGCACGGCGGCCTGGAGCAGCGGCAAGCGGAACGGGCTCGCCGACCGGATCATGCACCATGCCCGGATCGGCGGCGTCGATATCGTGAGCTTCGCGGCGCCGGTGGGCGACTGGGTTGTCTCCGGCGACACGCTCGTCATGCGCGCGGGCTGCGACCGGCGCTTCTCGACCTGCCGGACGAAGTTCGCCAACGCCGTCAACTTCCGCGGCTTTCCCCACATCCCGGGCAACGACTTCGTGCTCCGCTATCCCCGGCCCGGCGCGACGCTCGACGGAAGAGCACTGGTCGAATGAAACCGACGGCCGAAGAAATCGTGGGCGCAGCACGCGCCTGGCTCGGCACGCCCTATCGTCACCGCGCCTCACGGCTCGGCGCCGGGTGCGACTGCCTCGGGCTGCTGCGAGGTGTGTGGCGCGCGCTCTACGGCTACGAGCAGGCAGACGTGCCGCCCTATGGCCGTGACGCGCGCGACCCCTGGCACGCCGGCGCGCTGGAAGCGGCTGCCCGCCGCTATCTCGTCCCGCTGGAGGATCCGCCTGCGCCAGGGCAGGTCGTGCTGTTCCGCCTGCTGCCGGCGCTGCCGCCACGGCATTGCGGCATCATGGTCGCGCCCCAGCGCTTCATCCACGCGCAGGAGCGGCATGGCGTCGTCGAAGCGAATCTGACCGATGGCTGGCAACGGCGTCTCGCCGGCGCCTTCGACTGGCCGGAGCGGACCTGACGATCGGACTTGAACGACCCCAACCTCCGACCCCTTCCCTCAAGGGGGAGGGGAGCCCGACTGCTGTTTCACGGATTATCGATGGCAACACTCGCACTTTCGCTGGCCGGCCAGGTCGTGGGCGGCGCGATCGGCGGGCCCTTCGGCGCGACCATCGGCCGGGCGCTCGGCGCCCTTGCCGGATCGGCCATCGACAACGCGCTGTTCGGCGAGAAGCCGCACGCCCCTGCGGCAGGGACGGACATACGGCTCACCGGATCGAGCGAGGGCATCTCCATTCCCCGGCTCTATGGCTGGGCGCGGCTCAGCGGGAACATCATCTGGGCGACCGAACTCGAGGAACTGACCGACGAAGCGACTGGATCGAAAGGCTTCGGCGGAACGGACGACAACGAGCGCACCATCGCGGCGAGCTTCGCCGTTGCTTTCTGCGAGGGCGAGGTCACGCACCTCGGCCGCCTCTGGGCAGACGGGCAGACCCTCGATACGGCCGGGCTGACGATCAGGTTCTACCGCGGCGGCGAGACGCAGGCCGCCGACAGCCTCATTGAGGCGGTGCAGGGGACGGGCGCCGCGCCGGCCTATCGCGGGCTCTGCTACCTCGTCTTCGAGCGGCTGCCGCTGACGCAGTTCGGCAACCGCATCCCGAACATCGCGGCAGAGCTCTGCCGCGCGGTCGGCGAACTCGAGCCGGCGGTGCGCGCGATCAACGTCATTCCCGGCGCGGGCGAATACGTCTGCGATCCGACGCCTCGGGTCCGCGTGCTCTCGCCGGGCGCGACGGCGGTCGAGAACACGCACCAGAGCGCGAGCATCTCCGACTGGACGCTCTCCATCGACGAGCTGCAGGCGCTTTACCCGAACCTCGAACACGTCTCGCTGGTCGTTGCCTGGTTCGGCGACGATCTTCGTTGCGGGGAGTGCGCGATCACGCCGCGGCACGAGGGGGCGACCCGCGTCATCGAGGGCTCGGCGTGGTCTGTCGCGGGATGGACGCGCGATACCGCGCCGGTGGTTTCGACGCACGAGGGCGGTCCCGCCTACGGCGGCACACCGTCCGACTCCGCAGTGCTCGCGGCGATTGCCGATCTCAAGGCGCGGGGGCTCGGCGTCACGCTCTATCCGCTGGTCATGATGGACATCCCCGATGGCAACCCGATGGGCCAGCCGGCCTACCCATGGCGTGGCCGGATCAGTTGCGACCCGCCGCAGGGGGAGCCGGGTTCGCCCGACGCAACCGCCGACGCAGCCGCGCAGATCGCGGCATTCGTTCCGGGCTATCGCGACTTCATCCTGCACTACGCGGGGCTCGCGAGCGAGGCGCGCGGCGCCGATGCGATCATCATCGGCTCGGAGATGCGGGGGCTGAGCTTCCTGCGCGGCGAGGCGAACAGCTTTCCGTTCGTCGAGGCGCTGGTCGCGCTGGCGGGAGACGTGCGCGCAATCGTCGGCGCGGGAACGAAGATCACCTATGCGGCCGACTGGTCGGAATTCTCCGGCTACCAGCCCGGCGGCGGCGAAAAGTTCTTCCATCTCGATCCGCTCTGGGCGTCCGACGACGTGGATGCCGTCGGCATCGATAACTACATGCCGGCGGCGGACTGGCGCGATGGAACAGCGCACGCGGACTTCGAGGCGTACGACGCGATCCACGACCTCGCTTACCTCCGCGCGAACATCGCGGGCGGTGAAGGCCACGACTGGTACTACGCCTCGGACGCGGACCGGATCGACGGCATCCGCACGCCGATTACCGACGCCACCCACGACGAACCCTGGGTCTGGCGCTTCAAGGACCTCGCCGGCTGGTGGAGCAACGAGCATCACGACCGGCCGGCAGGCGTGCGAAGCGAGGCGGCAACCGCCTGGCTGCCGGAGAGCAAGCCCATCTGGTTCACCGAGCTCGGCTGCGGCGCGATCGACAAGGGCGCGAATCAGCCCAATGTCTTCGGC
>CAYRNE010000387.1:0-3095 GCA_964425245.1 uncultured Devosia sp. | reverse complement strand
CCGCGCCGATTTCATCAACGCCGGCGCGACCCAGTTCGGCTCCGGCTGGGCGTGGCTCGCGGTCAAGAACGGCAAGCTCGAAATTTCGAAGACGCCGAATGGCGAGAACCCGCTGGTCCACGGCGCGACCCCGATCCTCGGCGTCGACGTCTGGGAGCACAGCTACTACATCGACTACCGCAACGCGCGGCCGAAGTACCTCGAAGCCTTCGTCGACAATCTCGTCAACTGGGATTACGTGCTCGAGCGCTTCGAAGCCGCGACCAAATAGGCCACTCGGGAATACTCCCTGTGAAGGGGCCCGGCTTGTGCCGGGCCCTTTCCAATAAATCGCGCCACAATTGCCGAACCGCCTTCCGTTGCATTCGATGCGGTGTTAACCCTTTGTTAACCCTGCAACGGGAGCCCAGAGATGCCCGTTCCCGCGCCCGTCGTCGCGGTTCTCGTCTCCAATCCTGCGCTGAGCGCGATCCTGACGACGGCGCTGGCCGCATCGCCGCGCCTTCGCGTGCGCGAATTCGAGTCCGCGCCGGCCCTCGCAACCTACATGAGGCTCGCGCGCGTCGATCTGCTGGTCTGCGACTTCACAGGTGACGTTCCCGCGGACCGGCTGGTGGAATCGTTGCGCCGCGATCCCGCGACTGAATTGCCGGGATTTCAGGCCGTCGGCCTTACGGGCGGCATAACGGCGGAGCTGAAGGAGAGAGCGGCGCGCGCCGGCATTGACGAAGTCGTCATTAAGCCCATGTCCCCGAAATACCTGTTGGAGCGCGTGCTGTCGCGCCTCGACCGGACCCGCTCGCAAAGCGTGGCGGCCGGCCTTCGACGGCGGAACGAGGCCGACGATCTCTCGCGGTTCGGCGGCAATGTCGTGCCGCTGTTCGACCGCGCGCCGCAGCCGGCTCCCTAGGCCCGCGCTGCCCGATCCGCGCTCCGGTGCCCGGCCTCGTTGAGCGCCCAGGCAATCTTGTTCCAGAGGTCGTCGATGTTGTCGGTGAAGACGACCATCCGGTCGTGCCGTTTGACGGAGTGGCTGACGACGTCCTGCACCATCCCGCGAACGACCTCGAATGCCCGGTTGCGGTTGAGGAGCACGACGGGCTTTCCGCCGGACCCGCCCCCTGCCCGCACCCAGCTCTGGTAGAGGTCGCCGGCGGAGGACAGCGAGCCCGGCAGTCCCACGAACACGTCGGCGAGTTCGGCAATGCGTCTCAGCCGGTTCTCCCGGTCCCCGAGCCGTTCGGTCGGGACCGCGCTCTGCGCCGCCGGCAGGCGCACCGCTTCGTCGCCGATGACCAGCACGTCGCCGCCGGCCGCTCTTGCGCTCGTCAGCAGCGGCACCGGAACGGCATTGTCCTCAACGAGAACGATCATGCGGGCGCCCCGCCGCGCGATCAGGCTCCCCACCTGCGACATGATCGAGGCCCGCTCCGGATCACCCGGCCCCCCGTCCGACGCAAAGACCGCGAGCGTCGGCCGGCGCGGCTGCGCGGGTTCAGCGGCCACGCTTGAGGCCCCCGAGGATGCCCCGCACCAGCGCGGTGCCGAGCCTGCTCGCTACGCTCCGCGTGAACGACGTGACCGCGGCCTCGACCGGTGTCTGCCGGGTGGACCGGCGCCCGGCCGACCGGCGCTCCTCGCGCTCGCGGGCCGCGCTCCGCTCCGCCGCTGCCTCTTCCTCCTGCCGCCGCTTCGCGCGCGCGCTCAGCACCTCGAATGCCGATTCGCGATCGACGGCTGTGTCGTAGAGGCCGGCGACGGGGGAGTTTGCAATCACGTTGCGCCGCTCCTGCTGCGTGATCGGCCCCAGCCGCGACGACGGCGGGCGCATCATGGTGCGCCCGACGATCGAGGGCACGCCCTTCTCCTCGAGGACCGAAACCAGTGCCTCGCCGACGCCGAGCGACGTGATCGCCTCTTCGGTCGAAAAATCCGGGTTGGGCCGGAATGTCTCCGCTGCGGCCTTCACCGCCTTCTGCTCCCGCGGCGTATAGGCCCTGAGCGCGTGTTGCACGCGGTTCGAAAGCTGGGACAGCACGATATCGGGGATATCCGCGGGGTTCTGCGTCACGAAATAAACGCCCACGCCCTTGGACCGGACCAGCTTCACCACCTGCTCGACCTTGTCGACCAGCGCCTTGGGCGCATCGTCGAACAGCAGGTGCGCCTCGTCGAAGAAGAAAACCAGCTTCGGCTTCTCGGGATCGCCGACTTCCGGCAGTTCTTCGAAAAGCTCGGACAGGAGCCAGAGCAGGAAAGTCGCGTAGAGTTGCGGGGAACTCATCAGCTCGTCGGCTGCGAGCACGGAGACGTAGCCGCGCCCGTCCGTGGTCGTTCGCATGAGATCGGCGATTTCGAGCGCCCGCTCGCCGAAAAAGTGCTCCCCGCCCTGTTGTTCGAGCACCAGCAGCGCGCGCTGGATCGCTCCGACCGATGCCGTCGCGACGTTGCCGTACTGCCCGGAAATCTCGGACGAGCGCTGCTCGATCTCGATCAGCAGCGCGCGCAGGTCCTTGAGATCGAGGATCAGCAACCCCTCGTCGTCCGCAACCTTGAAGGCGATGTTGAGCACGCCTTCCTGGGTGTCGTTGAGACCGAGGAGCCGCGACAGCAGCAGCGGCCCCATTTCCGAGACGGTGGTGCGCACCGGATGGCCCTGGCGCCCGAAGAGATCCCAAAAGATCGTCGGAAACCGGTCGTGGGTGTAGTCGCTGAACCCGATGTCGCTGGCGCGCTTCACCAGAAAGTCCTTGGGCTCCCCCATCGCCGCGATACCCGAGAGATCGCCCTTGATGTCCGCGCAGAACACCGGGACCCCGGCGCGTGAGAACCCTTCCGCCATGATCTGCAGGCTGACGGTCTTGCCGGTTCCCGTGGCACCGGTGATGAGCCCGTGGCGGTTGGCGTAGCGGAGCGCGAGGTATTCCGGCCGGGTGCTGGTCCCCAGATAAATCTTGTCGTCGACGAGCATGCGGCCTCCGCGGTCGGGGGCTACCGTTATAGCCCGCGGGCGGGGGCGGGCAAGGCAGTGTGTTCCTCGCGTTCCTCGACGATCTCTTCGACTTCGGCTGATCGGCCGTTCACCATGCCGGTCC
>CAYRNE010000386.1:0-3098 GCA_964425245.1 uncultured Devosia sp. | reverse complement strand
ACCGACGACCTCTTGAATGCCATTCAAGCGCTCTCCCAACTGAGCTATGGCCCCATCAGGGAGCGGTCGACCGCCCCGTTCCGGTTGCGCGCACATCGCTGCCCGCGCCTTGGGAGCGCCGGCGGGAAAGGCCCCCGCCGAGCGCGGTGCTATCTAGTCACATGACCCTTTGGATGCAAGGGGCATTTCGCCCGCTCGCGGGGCTCAGCGCTCGTCCTCGCCGCCGACGTCGAAATCGAGGTCGTCGTCCTCGTCTTCGTCCTCTTCGAGGAACACGTCCTCGTCGTCGTCGCCGATGTCCTCTACTTCCTCGACGTCCTCGACCTCGGGGATCTCCTCCTCGCTGCCGGACTCTTCGGCATCGGCGTCCTCGAGCGAGACGATCTCGGGAGCACCGGGCTCGACCGTCTCTTCGACCTCGACCTCTTCTTCCTCCTCCTCCTCGCGCTCGTTGCCGTTGCGCCCGCGACCGGGCGCCGTCTGCTCGAAGAAGGAGCGCGGATAGGATTTGCCCGTATAGGGCGACACAATGGGATCCCGGTTGAGATCGTAGAATTTCTTGCCGGTTTCAGGGTCTTCGCGCTTGGTGCCGCGATCCTGCTGTTTGGCCAATTGCTGCCTCGTTGAAAGCTGCGTGCGGCGGCTGCCGCCCGGGCGTCCGGTTAGGGCCAATCGCACCGCAGTGTCAAACGCAAAATGCGTGAGGAAAATGCCCGAGGGGCCGGACCGGTTCACGCCTCGCCCGGCGCATGGTAAGCCCGACCGGCCTTACCGGCGTCCCGGCGCTGAACAAGGAGCGTCATGCAGCAGATCGGCATCTCCCCGCGGCCGCTCGCCACCGAGCGCTCGCCCTGGCTGAGGGGCATGCTCGCCGTGCCGGGCGATGCGGCGATCACCCATCTCGCACTGGCCTGCGGTGCGCTCGCGCATGGCTGGAGCGAAATCCGGACACCGCTCGATACCGCGCGGGTTCGCGCCTTTGCCGAGACGCTCGAATGTCTCGGGGCGCACATCATCAGGGACGGCGAACGCTGGTACGCGACCGGCACCGGCGTCGGCTGCCTTCTCGAGCCGCCCGACAGTATCGTCTTCGGCGGTTCCTCATATGGGCTCGAGCTGCTGGTCGGGCTCGCAGGAACCTCCGCCTTCGTGACGCGCATCGAAGGCGCGCATCCCAGTCTTGCCGGTTGCCGCCTCGGCGGCATCCTCAGGGGGCTCGAGGCCCTGGGCAGCGAAACGATGCACGCCGAGGGCGGCCGGCTTCCGGTGACCCTGCGCGGCGCCACCGTCGGCCTTCCCGCCGCCATCCCCCTGCCGGCCGAGGCACCGGGCGCCAAGCCGGCGCTCGCATTGGCCGCGCTCGCCGTTCCCGGCATCACCAGCCTCATCGAGGAGCGGGCGGACGCGAGTCACCCCGAGCGCATGCTCAGGCGCTTCGGCGCCGATGTGCTCAGCAGGACGCAGGAGGAAGGTGGCCAGCGGGTCGAAATCCGCGGCCTCCCCGAACTGCACGCGCAGCACGTCGATGTGCCTGCGGATACGGGGCTCGCCGCGCTGGGGGCGGTGGCAGCCAGTATCGTGCCGGCATCCGACCTTGCTATCAGCGGCGCGCTGGTCAACCCGGCACGGACGCCGATCCTCTCGGCGCTGGTCGCCATGGGCGCGCATATCGAGGTGCAGTCGCTGCGGGAAAGCGGCGGCGAGGAGGTCGCCGATCTCGCCATCCGCCACGCCGGGCTCAGAAGCATCGCGCTCGCGGCGGAATACGTCGCCCCGATCCTCGACGACCTGCCGATGGTCGCCGTCGCGGCCGCCTGCGCCGAGGGCACCACAGTTCTCGAACTGCCGCCGCGGCTGCCGCTCGAAACGCATGGGCGCATCGCCGCGATCGCGCGCGGGCTTTCGGTCAACGGCGTCGGCTGCGAGGCCGAGGAGGAGCGGCTGATCATTCACGGTACGGGACGCGTCAGCGGCGGCGGCCGCGTCATCACCACGGGCGATCCGGACCTCGCGCTGGCGTTTCTCGTTCTGGGGATGGCGGCCGACGACCAGGTGACGGTAAGCGACCAGTCCGGCATAGAGGATCGGTTTCCCGGCTTCCTCGATAGCTTCGAGAACGTGGGAGCGAGCTTCGTGCGCTACAGCGACTGAGCCGGGGAGGCGTCGATGATCATTGCGGTGGATGGACCCGCCGCCTCGGGCAAGGGAACGCTGGCTGCCGGTCTCGCAAGGCGATATCGCCTGCCGCACCTCGATACGGGCCTTCTCTACAGGGCAGTCGGGCTGGCCGTCCGAGATCTTGTCGACACACCTCAGTTCGAGGCGTCGGCCATCGCCGTTGCCCGCAGCCTCGCTGCTGCCGACGTGACCGCGCGACCGGAGCTGACCACGGCCGAGGCGGGGTCGCTCGCGAGCAGGGTGGCCGTCATCGCGGGGGTGCGCGAGGCGCTGCGCCGGTTCCAGCGCGATTTTGCGCACCAGCCCGGCGGGGCCGTGCTCGACGGCCGCGACATCGGCACGGTGATCTGCCCGGACGCCGACGTGAAGCTCTTCATCGAGGCCGACAGCAGGGCGCGCATGGAGCGCCGCGCCCGCCAGTTCGAGGCACGCGGACTTTCGGTCGACCGCTCGCGGCTCCACCAGGAGATCAAGGAGCGGGATGCGCGCGACCGGGCGAACCCCAACGGGGCCTTCTACCCGGCCGCGGACGCGCACTTGCTCGATACCACCAACTTGGATATAGAGGCCGCACTCCGCGCGGCCGTCGCCATCGTCGACAGGGCCATCGCGCGCAAGGCGGGGACCGAAGGCCCCTAATCCATCCTTGCGCCGCTGGGCCCCGGCAGGCACTCCGGGCCGGCGGAAAATCGCAAATCAACGATGTCGTCTGGGACCGGCGCCCGCGCACCGGGCTGTTCCGTATTTCGCGGGCCAGCAGGGGTGCCGGAGTCTCCGATGGTATCGCAACCCATTTCGCCGGTGCATGGAGACTGACGCTTGGCACAGCAGACTGTGTCGAAAGAAGATTTCGAGTCGATGCTCATGAACTCGTTCGTCGAGAACGACATCGCCGGGCGCTCGAGCGTCGACTTGGTCTG
>CAYRNE010000385.1:1972-3101 GCA_964425245.1 uncultured Devosia sp. | reverse complement strand
CCGTTCTCTCCCGGAGGTCGTTCAAATGTTTCCACGTCGCGTATGGAGGCACCAACGCGGGATGCGTGGCAAAATACCTCATACTCGGTGGGGAAGGGCACGTGGGGGAAGGCGTCTTCAAGGTCTTCGGCGAAGCGGAGGGAATACGATCTTGCTGAGAGGAGCGCCAGGATGCAGTCGAATACTTCCTCCCCCGAGACTTGTTCCGCGTAGGCTCCAGAGAGATTAGTGATCAGGCGCGGCGATACATTGAGCGGAGTCTGACCCGGCCTCCGGTCGAACAGCGGAAATGCATACCCTCCGTAGTTCCCCCTAAACGCGTGGTAGTCCGGAAGAGGCCATGTGCCCATACTGCGGGACCAGCGTTCGTCCCGGACGGAAGTCCGTATATGCAGACGTTTGAGCGGCCCCAAACGGCCTGCAACTCGGGACGAAGAAAGTCACCGTACGAGGCATGGTTGTAGAGATAGCGTCGATCGAATGGTCTGTACGAGATCGGAGCCACCATGCGTTCATCGAATTGCACCGCTCTAGCTGAGGTCCACAGGCGGTCGCGCGTATCATGAAAGACGGAGCGCGCCTCATCATCGTCGGAAGCTAGAAAGCGACGAATTCGATCGGCAAGTCTGGGGCGTGATACATCATAGACGAAGTGATCCCGCTTGGTCTGCAAGCCGCTTCGGTAGAACCGGAAACACTCGCGAAGGTCGAGCAGATCGCCGTTACGAAATGCCCTCGGACGCAAGTCCTCGAGCAGTCCACGGTCCACCGTGATCGCCCCGTGCAATGCTCCAACGTCGGCATGCTCCCTCAACCAGGCAAGCTTCGCCGGTCGAGAAAAGCGAGCTTCGGTCCAGCTGTCGGTATACCTCACTGAGGCAAGGTCGTCCGGCGACGACTTGGAGCCATCGGCGATCGCAAGCGTGATAGCGGTTCCGACTCTGATGTTGAAGACACCCTGGTCGTTTTCGACTCCCGCTCGCTCGCCGCGACGTAAGTCGCCGCGCAAATCGATAATCTCGATCCGGTCAAAACGCTCGCGCATCATCTTGCGGAGCCCCGCATAGGGCCAACCAGTGAGGAACTTTCGATTGGTGATGAAGGCAACGACGCCTCGCCGTGGCGCGTT
>CAYRNE010000385.1:0-1962 GCA_964425245.1 uncultured Devosia sp. | reverse complement strand
GGCGGACGAAGTCGTTGTCCGACTCGAACAGCTTCCAGATCGCCCAGCGCCAGAATGCAACGGAGAGCTCCGGAAACGTGTTGAGCTGCCCACCCTGTCCCGCCTCACGCACCGGCTCCTTCAGGTCGTCCCAGATGTTATCCATCCAGTCTCCGACGAGGGTCCGGTTCTCGCCCTCTTCAAGCCGTCGATACGGAGGATTTCCGATGATTGCGAGGATGGGCTGCTCTGCCTTGATGCGGTTTGACTCGCGCCGCTCATCTTCTATACCCTCGGCCACAAATCCTAGGCGTCCGGCCGGCGCATCAGCACCGGGTCTGGCGAGCGTGTCGGTCAGGTACACACCAATCCGGGGGAGTTGCAGAGGCTCATGTTCCTCCGCCTCCTCATCCTCGGGCTCCTCGTCCACAGCTGCGGTAGCTCGCAAGGCGTGGTGGATTCTGTAGTGTGCCACGGCATAGGGGCCGACAAGGAGTTCAAAGCCGAACATGCGACTGGCCAGCCCGCGAAGCGCCAGTGCCGCCATACCCACTCCGCCGCGACGTGTCTCCTCAGCGCGAACCCGTTCAGCGATCCCAAGAAGGAACGTGCCGGTTCCTGTCGCGGGGTCGAGTATCGTGACGTTCGCGTCCCTTAGACCCTCAGTTCCGAGGTTCGTCCTCAGCACGCGGTCGAGCGCCCCTGCCATGTATTGAACGACCTCGACTGGAGTATAGTAGACGCCGAACCGTGCACGCGCCTCTGGGTCGAACGTCTCCAGGAAGTCCTCATAGAAGTAGAGGATTGGGTCGCTGCCGTCACGCCGAAGCGCAAGGATCTCAGGGGCGAAGCTGTTGACCGTGTCGAGCATCACGTCGAACCCAAGTTCGACGTTGTCAACGATCTCAGGTTGACTGAGCACGCGGAGTGCCGTCCGCATTAGGGGATGCTCCGGAGGCATATGCCGCCAAGCGTCGTGAGAGACCGGACGGCCCGTAGCTTCGCGAACAAGGAGCAGGCCAAAGGCAAGAGTCTGCGCAAAGGCAGCCGAGAAGAGAGTGTCGAAGTGTTGCGCGGCGTAGCCGCCGGCTTCGGGATGGCATAGAGCACGTCTCTGAACTCCTGCCTTACCTGAAGCAAGGCGTGACGGGGATTCGCTCCAGCACGATGTTCCGCCAATCGATCTTCAACGATGCCGCGCACCAGCCTGGCCGAGTGAGCCAACATGCCGGCGAGATGGGGGGCGTCCCTCGCGATTGGAGCCTGGCCCGCTCCCTGAGTGAGAAGCTCGACTATTTGCAGGAGCGGCCCGGCATCGTGCTCCTCAATCTCCCGATTTGCCCGACCGTCATCCCGGTCAGGTCGCAATGCGCGCTCAGGAACGACAGACGCCACCGCGCGCTCCTCGCCTCGCGAGAACAAACGCAGTTCCGAGAAGTTGGAACTCGCCCAGCACCCGAGTTCCTTCAATCTTTCGAACTGGCGGCGGTCGTGGTCCCGCCAGCGGGTGGGGTCCGCGCGCTTGTCTGGCGCCTTCAACTCGACGAAGGCACGGGGAGGAGCGCCCTGCCTCACAATCGCAATATCAGGGCGGCCGCCATCGGCGTTGCGAAACTCAGGCACGACTACCAGGCCGCGAGCGGCGGGAACAAGCGCCATAGCAGCCTCGATCATCTGTTGAAACGCCGGTGCCAGCGCTGTCTCAGGTACGTTCTGATTGGCACGTCGGAGTTGTCTTATCCTTTGCGCATACTCCTGAAGAATCGACGCTATAGTCATTGATGGCACCAGTCCCCCCGTGTCCCCCCCAAACGCTAGCGGGCAGGGCCGAACGCGTCCAGTCCGGGGATTGTGGGACGGACAGAGCCGGTGCGTGTCGCCGCCCTCAACCGGCGCTGCCGCGCCACCCTCCCACTCGCAAGCGGGAAAGGGGAAGGATCAGCTAGAAGCTCGTCCTCAGCCAGTTGCCGACCCGGGCGAGGT
>CAYRNE010000384.1:0-3108 GCA_964425245.1 uncultured Devosia sp. | reverse complement strand
CATCGCGGCAGTCCCCCTCCTCGCTCACCCGCCTCAGGTCCGGACCGGAACTCCCTCCCCTCTCGACGGGGAGTGAGCACGTGAGTGCGGCACCCGTTCCTCGCCCGCTCCCTCACTCTCGCGGGCGGGTCGCGAGCGAACCGATCGGGGCGGCGAGTGCCTCGCCGCCCCTTGATGCATCCTATTCCGCGGTGATGCGGGTGGCCGCGTCGTCGAGCGCTTCGTCGACGGTCTGAGCCTTTGTCGTGATGTTGGTGAGCGCGGGCCCCATGGCCGACCAGAACTTGCCCATGGCCGGGGTCGAGGGCATGGGGACGCCGGCCTGCGCGTTGGCGAGCGTCGCCGCGACGTTTTCGTCACCGGCCAGCGTTTCGGCGAAGCTCTCGTCGGCGACCGCGCCGAGCGGCACGTCGTCGTTGATGGTCTTCAGGCCCTCGTCGGTGAGCATGTAGTTCTCGATGAACTCGATCGCGAGATCCCTGTTCGGCGAAGCCGCGTTCACCGTCGCGGCGAGCACGCCAACGAACGACTTGGACGGCTGGCCATCGATCGAGGGAATGGGGGCGACGCCGAAATTGATCCCCGACGTCTTGAGGTTGGCCCATGCCCAGGGGCCGTTGATGACCATCGCCACCTCGCCCTTGTTGATCGCCGCGTCCATCACGCCATAGTCGACGCCCGAAGGCATGACGCCGTCGTCGATGAACTTGCGCAGCACGCCGGCGCCTGCCTTGGCACCGTCATTGTTCACGCCGGTATCCATCGGATCATAGCTGCCCGACGCGTCCTTCTGGAACGCGTAGCCGCCGTTGGCCATGAGCAGCGGGAAAGTGAAGTAAGTGTTGTTGTAGTCCCAGAGGATGGGCGCCACGCCTTCGGGCAGGTCGAGGTCGGGGATCTCCTCGAAAGTTGCGGGCGGATTGGGCAGGAGATCCTTGTTGTAGATGAGGCCCACGGCCTCGACGGCCATCGGATAGCCCCACACCTGGCCATCGAAGGTCACGGCATCCCAGGCGAAATCGAATATGCCGTCGCGGACTTCCTGGCTTGGTTCCACCGGGGCAATGAGGCCGGCCGCGGCCCATTCGCCGAAGCGGTCATGCGCCCAGATGAAGATGTCCGGCCCATCGCCGGTCGCGGCGGATTGCTGGAACTTGTCGGTCACCGATTCGGGGTGTTCGACGACGACTTCGACGCCGAGCTCCTCGGCAAATCGGTCGCCGACAGCCTGCAGGCCGTTGAAACCCTTGTCGCCGTTGATCCAGACGAGAAGCTTGCCGTCCTCGAAGGCGGCGGTGAGCGAGGTCGACGCCAGGAGCAGCGCGGCTCCGAGGGCGATAGTCCCGATTGTGGTTTTCATCTGATGTCCTCCCAGACCATTGATGTCATTCGCCGGGTTTTGCGGCGAATTCCGCTTTCAGTCCGCTATTCCTTACTGCGATTGCGGCTGAACTGTAGTTCGAGCCGGCCTTTGCCGGCAGGCTCGGAAAATAAGGCGAAGCCGTTCCCGGCGAGCGTCAGCTTGCCGCGCGACAGTGTCGCGCCGATCGAGATCGGCATCGGCGCAACCGCCAGGTCCCCGCTGGCCAGCGTGGCGCGCACCTGGCGCGGCGACAGGTTGAACACGCAAAGCATGCCGCCGTCTCCGGCCGTGCGGCGGAAGGCGAGTACCGGTTCGTCGGTCTCAAGGAACTCGATCCCGCCGTCGATCAGCACCGGCGACTCGCGGCGGAAGGCGATGAGGCGGCGGTAGTAGTGGAGCATCGAATCCGGGTCGGCTTCCTGAAGTTCGACATTCAGCGCCGAATGCGACGGCTTGACCGGCAGCCAGGGTTTGACGTCCGAAAAGCCGTTGGGCGGATCGCCCGCTACCCACGGTATGGGCGTGCGGCAGCCGTCGCGGCCCTTGTATTCGGGCCAGAAGCGGATGCCGGGCGGATCGGTGAGCTCGTCGAAAAGGATGTCGGCCTCGGGCAGGCCGAGTTCCTCGCCCTGGTAGATGCAGGCGGTGCCGCGGAGCGACAGCAGCAATGCCGCGGCCTGCCTGCCGAGAGCCGCGGGATCGGCGCCGTACTTTCCCCAGCGCGTGACGTGCCGCTGCACGTCGTGGTTGGAAAAGCTCCAGCACGGCCAGCCGTCGGGCGCGCCGGCAAAGTAGCGCTCGACACGGCTGCGGAAATGCGCGGCCGTGAACTCGGGGCCGAGGAACTCGAATGAATAGCACATGTGCAGCTTGTCGCCGCCCGAGGTGTATTCGGCCATGATTTCGATGGCGCGGTGGCTTTCGCCGACTTCGCCCACGGTCATCGTGCCGGGGTAGCGGTTCATCAGGGCGCGGACGCGCTTCAGAAACCCGATGTTTTCCGGCTGGTTCTTCGAATACTCGTGAATCTGCATGTCGTAGGGGTTCACGGCGTACGGCAGATGGTCCGGCCGTTTGGCCGGCGGATTGCTGCGCAGCTTCCGGTCGTGAAAGTAGTAGTTCACGGTATCGAAGCGGAACCCGTCGACGCCACGCTCGAGCCAGAAGCGCATCACGTCCAGCACCGCCTTCTGCACGGCCGGATTATGGAAGTTGAGGTCTGGCTGCGACGGCAGGAAATTGTGGAGGTAGTACTGCCCGCGGCTCGGGTTCCATTCCCAGGCGCCGCCGCCGAACACCGAGACCCAGTTGTTGGGTGGCGAGCCATCGGGCCGGGGGTCGACCCAGACGTACCAGTCGGCCCGCTTGTTGGTGCGGTTGAGCCGGCTCTCCTGAAACCAGGGATGCTGGTCCGAGGTGTGGCTCAGCACCTGGTCGATGATGACCTTGAGGCCCAGCTCATGGGCGCGCGAAACCAGCGAATCGAAATCTTCGAGGGAGCCGAAGATCGGGTCGACTTCCTTATAATCGGAGACGTCGTAGCCCATGTCGTGCATCGGCGACTGAAAGAACGGCGAAAGCCAGATGGCGTCGACGCCGAGGCTGGCCACATGATCGAGCCGCCGGATGATTCCGGGCAGATCGCCGATGCCGTTGCCGTCGCTGTCCTGAAAGGAGCGCGGATAGATCTGGTAGATCACACCGCCGCGCCACCATTCCCGCATCCGCTTCCTCCCGAGCCGCGC
>CAYRNE010000383.1:0-3133 GCA_964425245.1 uncultured Devosia sp. | reverse complement strand
ATGATGAGACCGATGAGGCCCATGAACAGGAAGCTGCCCATGCCGGTCAGGTCGCGCTTGGTCGTGTAGCCCCAAAGGCTCATGGCGCCGAAGGTCGCGGCTGTGATGAAGAACACCTTGGCGATTGAGGCGTCGGTATAGACCATGAAGATCGAGGAAAGGCTGAGGCCCATGACGGCTGCAAAAGCCCAGAAGACGAGCTGCGCCGTTCCGGCGCTCATCCGGTTGATGCCGAAGCTCAGCACCAGCACGAAAGCGAGCGGCGACAGCGCGACCACCCACATCAGCGGGCTCGTGTAGAGCAGTTCGCCCCACGCGGTCAGGGCGGTACCGTCGGCGGTCACCGCTGCCTGGTTGGCGAACCAGGCCACGAGGCCGGTGACGACCAGCCCGATGCCCATATAGTTATAGACCTTGAGCATATAGCTCCGCAGGCCCTCGTCGATGACCGCGGCGGTTCCGGTCCGCGCGGCGACTGTCGGTCGGTCGAATTCTGCCATGGTCAAAAGTCCTTTCTGGCGACGCGGGCAGCGCAAGGGAGAATGCGCTCCGTCTTGGCGCACAATATGGCTGCTCGGCCCACCGAATACAAGGGAGTCCGGGCCGGCTGTCGAAAGCGTAATGCTCATGCTTTTCGTGGGGTTACCGCGGAAAGCTCGGGTCCATCCGCGCTCCCCGCATCCTCGGGCGGCATAATGCCGTTTGACCGATTGCGGGGCCATGGCGCCGCCGCTAGGCTCTGGGCGAGCCACAAGCGAATCGGGTTGGTTGCGCCCGGAGAGGAGGGGTCAATGCCCAGACTCTTTACCGGCATCGAGGTGCCCCGGGAGATCGGCTTCAGGCTTTCGCTCAAGCGGGGCGGCCTTCACGGCGCGCGCTGGGTCGATGCGGAAAACTACCACATCACGCTGCGCTTCATCGGCGATGTCGGCCACGACGTTGCCGACGAGGTCACCGACGCGCTTGACCGGCTCGCCAATTCCGAGGCGTTCACGGTAAGACTCGGCCACCTCGGCGCCTTCGGCGGGGATCGGCCCCGTGCGCTTTATGCCGGGGTCGAAAACAACGAGGCGCTGCAGCGACTGCAGGCGGCGCAGGAGCGCGTATTGCAGCGGCTCGGGCTCGATCCCGACGGCCGCAAGTTCACGCCGCACGTGACCCTCGCCCGGCTCCGCGGCACGGCCCCCGGGGACCTGGCGCGCTTCATGGCCTTTGCCGGCCGCTTCGAGCCGCTTGAATTCCGCGTGGGCCGCTTCGTCCTCTTCTCGAGCCGCGATTCGATCGGCGGCGGTCCCTACCTCGTCGAGCAGGCCTACCCGCTGGCCGCGTGAGGGCGAGGCCGGCGCTCAGGCGGCGACGGCCGCCCTTTTGCGCCAAATTGAGGACAAGATTGCGATTATCGTCGCGTCCCGCACGAGGCGCTTCCCTTTTGAGACCTTGGTAACCATGCGCTGGCACAATGCCGGTCTGGGGGCAATGTGCTGATCGACCTACGAATAAGGATGTTTGGGCGATGACATCTCTTCGCTACGGGCTTGCCGCCCTCCTCACCGCCACCTCGGTCCTCGCCGCGGCTCCGAGTGTTGCCCAGCAGGCGCAGAACCTCGGAACGTTCAGTTTCTGGACCGCCTGGAAGGGCACCGATGCCAACGGCGAGATGTGCTACATCTCCAGCCAGCCGCAGGAGACGGAGCCCGACAACGTCCGCCGCAGCCCCATTCACTTCCTCGTCATCAACCGCAAGGGTCTGGGGACCAAGAACGAGGTGCAGACGCTGATCGGCTATCCGTTCAATACCACCGACTCGAACGCCAGCGCGACGATCGATGGCAAATCCTATCCGATGGTGACCGAGGGTGAGGCGGCCTGGCTGGCGAGCACGGCCGACGAGCCGGGCTTCGTCGAGGCGCTGAAGGCAGGCTCGCGGCTTGTCGTGCGGGGCACGAGCCAGCGCGGCACGAATACCGTCGATACCTACGACCTGAGCGGCGTCACGGCCGCCATGGCCGAAATCGACAAGGCCTGCGCCTGATTTTTCCCGGCGGCTGGCGTCGTCCGCCGAGCGTTGCTAAGTAGCGCGCGCAACGAGGCTGGAGCCATATGACCGTCCGCATCGCCGCCGCGGCGCTCACCGCCATGATGTTCGGCACGTTCGCCGCCGAGGCGCAGTCGGTACGCCTCATCGGAGATTACAGGGACTGGTCCGCCTATGCCACTTCCGAGGGCGCCGGCGCGCTCTGCTTCGCGCTCTCCAAGCCCAAGGAGGTGACGCCGGTCCCCGACGGCTACACCGAAGCCTATCTCTACCTGACCAATCGGCCCGCCGAGGGAATCCGCAACGAATTCAATCTTGTGGCGGGCTTCACTTTTGCGGCCGACCAGCCGGCGACCGCCACGGTGGGCGGGCAGAGTTTCGAGCTGTTCACCGAGAGCGATGCCGCCTGGCTCCTCGACCCCGCCATGAGCGAACGGCTCGCCGGGGCGATCCGCGCGGGCTCCACCCTCACGGTCGACGGAACCAGCGAGCGCGGCATCAAGGTCACGCAGGTCTTCTCGCTCTCCGGCGCGACGGCCGCGTCTCGCGCCATCGAAAGCTGCTAGCTCCTTTGCGCCGGCAGGTGCGCTATGATATGGCCGCGCCTCCAAGCGCGGGAAGCTCCGATGACCTTTGCCCTTGAGATCGACCTGACCGATGCCGCGCGGCGCGCCCGCGCCGGCAAGCGGCCGCTCGTCGGCCTCGGGCGCGAGGCGCTTGCAGGCGCCCTGGTCGAGGCGGGCATCGCGCCGCGCGAAGCGCGCATGCGTGCCGGCCAGCTCTGGAACTGGATCTATTTCCGCGGGCAGACCGACTTCGGACGGATGAGCAATATCGGCAAGGAGACCCGCCGGCTGCTTGCCGATACGTTCCGCATCGACCGGCCCGAGATCGTGACCGAGCAGGTTTCGGCCGACGGCACGCGCAAGTGGCTCTTGCGCTACCGCGATCCTGACAATCCGGCAATGCCGCCAGTCGAGATCGAGACCGTCTACATCCCCGAGGAGGATCGCGGCACGCTCTGCGTCTCCTCCCAGGTCGGCTGCACGCTCACCTGCTCGTTCTGCCACACCGGCACGCAGCGGCTGGTGCGCAACC
>CAYRNE010000382.1:0-3141 GCA_964425245.1 uncultured Devosia sp. | reverse complement strand
GGCAAGGAACTGGGGCTGATATGATCCGATCGTTGAGTTCAGCCACTGACATCCCCCGTTCACGGGGGAGGGGGACCGGCGAAGCCGGTGGAGGGGTGCGAACGCCACTCGGCCGGAGAACATCATGAAAGCTCTCGTCAAGGCCAAGCCCGAGCCCGGCATCTGGATGGAGGAGAGGCCAATCCCCGAGATCGGGCCGGACGACGTGCTCGTCAGGGTCCACAAGACCGGCATCTGTGGGACGGACGTCCACATCTACAAGTGGGACGAATGGGCGTCGAAAACCGTCCCCGTGCCGATGATCACCGGCCACGAATATTCGGGAGAGATCGTCGCCGTCGGCAAGGACGTCACCAATCTCGAAATCGGCCAGCGCGTCTCGGGCGAAGGCCACGTCGTGGGCATGAAGAGCCGAGCGAGCCGGGCCGGCAAGTATCACCTCGACCCCGACACCAAGGGCATCGGCGTCAACCTTCCCGGCGCCTTCGCGGAATATGCGAAGATCCCCGCCTTCAACATCATTCCCCTGCCCGACGCGATCGACGACGAGATCGGCGCGATCCTCGATCCCCTCGGCAATGCCGTGCACACGGCGCTCAGCTTCGATCTAGTGGGCGAGGACGTGCTGATCACCGGCGCAGGGCCCATCGGCATCATGGCGGCCGCGGTCGCGCGACACGTGGGCGCACGCAACGTCGTCATCACCGACATCAACGCAGATCGGCTCGCGCTCGCGACGAAGGTTGCCGACGTCGTGCCGGTTAACGTGGCATCGGAGGAATTGCGGTCCGCGATGCAGAAGCTCGGGATGAGGGAGGGGTTCGACGTCGGGCTGGAGATGAGCGGCGCTCCCGCCGCGCTCGAACAGATGACCGATCACCTCGTCATGGGCGGTCGCATCGCGCTCCTCGGCGTGCCGGCGCAGCCCTTCATCTTCGATCTCGGCAAGATCGTGTTCCGCATGATCACGCTCAAGGGCATCTACGGGCGCGAGATGTTCGAGACGTGGCACAAGATGCTGGCGATGCTCGAGAGCGGGCTCGACGTGCGCAGGGTGATCACCCATCGCATGAAGGCGGACGACTACGCGGAGGCGTTCCGCCTCGCCGCCTCCGGCGCCGCCGGCAAGATCGTCCTCGACTGGGAAAGCTAGTCCCGCTCCACTGGAAGTCCGGCCGCAACCCAGCCACGGAAGCCGCCGATGAGATCGCCGGCGTGCAGGAAGCCGAGGTCACGCAACGAGGCAGCGGCGAGGCTCGACGAATAGCCGTCGTTGCAGACCACGATTAGCGGTGCCGACAGGTCGGAAACGCGCGGATCGCTGTGACCGGAGCTCGGATCGCAGCGCCACTCCAGCACGTTGCGGTGGATATAGACCGAGCCCGGTATGCGGCCTTCGGCCCGCACATCCGCATCGGAGCGGGTGTCGACAAGCACGGCGCCTTTGCGTGCAGCCGCCATCGCCCCGGCAGGCGTATAGCGCCTGATCCGCTTCCGTGCCGCCGCCAGAGCGGCGCCGATCGTCAGCCGACCGTCCATGCCCGGATTCTGCGCTCGAGCAGGGTTGCAGGCAAGGGGCGCATCCCCGCCGACGCTGCCCCCGCAGGCTATTGCGACTCGCGGCAGCCATGCAACAATCCGAATCCCGTCCCTTACGGCTCCATCCGACATTGCCTCGCCCCAGCACCCTCGTCCTCGCGGTCGCGCTCTTCATGGAAAACATGGATGCCACCGTCATTGCGACGGCGCTGCCGGCGATCGCGACCGACATCGGCGCCGATCCGATCTCGCTCAAGCTGGCTTTCACCGCCTATTTCGTGGCACTCGCGATCTTCATTCCGCTCTCGGGCTGGATGGCCGATCGGGTGGGCGCGCGCAACGTCTTCCGCTGGGCGATCGCCGTCTTCGTCCTTGGTTCGATCTGTTGCGCCTTTTCGTTCTCGCTCGAAACCTTCGTCGGCTCGCGCTTTGTCCAGGGCATGGGCGCCTCGATGATGACCCCTGTCGCGCGTCTCGTGCTGGTGCGCATGACACCCCGCAACGAACTGGTAGCCGCGATGGCATGGCTCACTATTCCTGCGTTGATGGGCCCGCTCACCGGTCCGCCGATCGGCGGGTTCCTCACCACCTACCTGAGCTGGCACTGGATCTTCTGGATCAACGTGCCTATCGGTATCGCCGGAATCATCGCAGTGTCGGTTTTCCTGCCCAGGATCGAGCCCCGCACGCCCCGCCCGGTGGATTTCACCGGCTTCGCGCTCGCCGGGACGGGCTTTGCCGGCATGATGTTCGGTCTCTCGGTTATCAGCCTGCCGGCGATTCCGATCGTGGCGGGGTATCTTGGGCTCGGTGCGGGCGCGATCGCCCTTTTCCTCTACTGGCAGCACACGAAGCGCACGCCACACCCGCTGCTCGACCCCACCGTGTTCCGCAACCGCCTGTTCCGCAGCGCCATCGTCGGCGGGTCGATCTTCCGCATCGGCGTCGGCGCCACGCCGTTCCTGCTGCCGCTGATGCTGCAGCTGGGCTTCGGCCTCAGCCCGTTCGAAAGCGGGATGATCACCTTCATCGGCGCACTCGGTGCCATCACCAGCAAATTCGCAGCCGAGCGCGTCTTTGCCTCGTTCGGGTTCCAGCGGGTCCTGATCTTCGCAAGCATCGCCGCCTGCCTGCTCCTCGCGGTCAACGGGCTCTTCATGCCCGATACACCGCGCCCCTACATCTACATTGCGCTCCTCGTCATGGGGCTAATGCGCGCCATCTTCTTCACCGGCATCAATGCCCTGGGCTTCGCCGATATCGACGAAAACGAAGCGAGCCAGGCGACCGCCATCACCGCGGTCAGCCAGCAGCTTGCGATCGCGATGGGAGTCGCGGTCGCGGGGGCCGTTCTCGAAATGAGCTCGACGCTCACCGGGAGCGATCTGAGCCTCGCGGATTTCCACATCGCCTGGTTCGTCGTCGCCGGGATTTCGCTGCTCAGCGCTATCCCCTTCCTGCGGCTCCCGCGGGGCGCGGGGGCCGATGTCTCGGGTCACCGGCCGCCAGAACCAATCGAGCGCGACGAGAAGCTGGGGTGAGATGAGCGGGTAGCGGAGTAACGAAGAAGGAGTAGTGAATGAGTTCCGGTCACTCCTCACT
>CAYRNE010000381.1:0-3157 GCA_964425245.1 uncultured Devosia sp. | reverse complement strand
CGCGTCGGATTGGTCGACGACGGCAGGACGTTCGGCTGTCCGCAGACCTTGATGATGTCCGGCGCGTGGCCGCCGCCGGCGCCCTCGGTATGGAAGGCGTGGATGGTGCGGCCCTTGAAGGCCGCGATGGTGTCTTCCACGAAGCCGCTCTCGTTGAGCGTATCGGTATGGATCATCACCTGCACGTCGTGATCGTCGGCGACGCTGAGGCAGTTGTCGATGGCTGCGGGCGTCGTGCCCCAGTCCTCATGGAGCTTGAGGCAGGCTGCACCCGCCTCGATCATCTCGACCAGCGGCGCGGCGAGGGAGGTGTTGCCCTTGCCGGCGAGCGCAAGGTTCATCGGAAAGGCATCGAAGCTCTCGATCATGCGCTCGATGTGCCAGGCGCCGGTGCAGGTAGTCGCCAGCGTGCCGTGCGCCGGGCCGGTGCCGCCCCCGAGCATCGTGGTGATCCCGCTCATCAGCGCTTCCTCGATCTGCTGGGGAGCGATGAAGTGGATATGAGCGTCCATGCCGCCGGCCGTGACGATCTTTCCTTCGCCGGCGATCGCCTCGGTGGAGGGCCCGATGATGATGTCGACGCCCGGCTGGGTGTCGGGGTTCCCGGCCTTGCCGATCCCGGCGATCCGGCCGTCCCTGAGGCCGATATCGGCCTTGTAGATGCCCGTCATGTCGACGATCAGCGCATTGGTGATGACCGTGTCCACGGCCCCGCCGGCCCGGGTGATCTGGCTCTGGCCCATGCCGTCGCGGATCACCTTGCCGCCGCCGAACTTGACCTCCTCGCCATAGATCGTGAGGTCTCTTTCGACCTCGATGAAGAGCTCGGTATCGGCGAGACGAACCCTGTCCCCGGTCGTGGGGCCGTACATGTCGGCATAGGTGGCGCGCGGGATTCTGGCAGGCATGGGGACGCTCCGAAGCTGGCGGAATTAGGTCATGGAACAGGCGCGAAAATGCCCGCCAATCGCTGCAGGTTTGGCGGGAACCCATGGGGCAACGTCAAGTTGTAAGGGCACTGAGGGCGGAACCACCATGGAGAAACGGAACAATGAAAAGCCTGAGCAAGTATGGTCTCGCTGCAGTGATCGCGCTCGGAATGGGCGGCGTGGCGATCTCGCAGGACGCTGGTGTCGACGTCGACGCGGGCGTGGGAGCCGACCTCGAGGTGCAGCCGGGCGCTGACGCCGGGGCCGACCTTGGCATCGATACGATGACCACGGGAAGCATCAAGAACCACGGCAACCTGGTTTCGAGCATCCAGACGACGTCGAGCTTCGATGTGAGCAGCTATACCGACGGCGGCGAAATCAGCTGCGTGAAAACCTCGACGCTGCAAGGCAACGCCCAGGGCGAGGCCCAGGCAATCGGCAATGCCGCGAGCAGCAACCAGGGCCTCGCGAAGCTGCACAGCGACATTCAGGCGAACACGGGCCTGATGTCCGCCCTCGAGTCCGAGTGCGGCGTGGCCGAGTTCGACGTCAACGACGTGGTCTTCGTCGAGACGGGAACCGACGGCAAGCTGGTGTTCTACTACGACGACAGCGCGGCCTGATCGCGATCGCTGCGAAGATTGCTCCAGGGGGCGGCCGGAGGGCCGCCCCTTTGCGTTGGGGTTGTCGCGTCGGCGCGCCAGCCTGGCAGCCTGATGCAACGTCCGCCGCGGCGAGAAGAACATTGCCTGCACCGGCGTTCCACCCACGGTTTTGTCTCCGCGATTTGAAGCCCCAATCGCGCAACTGTCCAGTACCCGGATGCATCGAAATCGGCAGGTTGCGGGCCGGTGCGCGCCGTCAGTGCGTCTTCTGCGTCTTCCGGTAGACCCGCACCGCCTCCTCGATTACGGCGTCGAGCAGCGTTTCGCCCTCGCGCAACTGCGGGTCGCTGCGCTGGGTGCTCGCGACGATCGACAGGGCGAGGGCCTGGATGGCGTAGGTATGCTTCGGCTTGCCGGCCTGCCAGAGCGCGTTTCCCTGCTGCTGGAAATCGCGAACGAGGCCCTGATAGGTGTCCTGCGTCATCTCCGCCTTGAGCCCCGCCCAGGATTTCGCCCGGGCCTTGTCGACGAGCGTGGCGGCGAGGCTGCCGATCAGCCAGAACGCCTCCGGGTCCGCCCGGGCGTTGTCGTCGAGGTCGCGCAGCAGCGCCGCCATGCGCTGCTTCAGTTCTTCCTGCTTGCCGGTCACGGGGTCGCTCCTCGCATGGGGCCTCACTGACCCGGAAATGCGGGGTGACGCAACCCCTTTGCCGCCGCTTTCGAGATGATAATGTCGGCCGCTATGCGCAATATCCTCCTCTTGCTTGCCGCTGCCATTCTGTCGCTGGGCGTTTCGGTGCCGGCCCGTGCCCAATACGTCATGGACCTCGGGAACCTCATCGCGGCGATCCAGATCGGTGACCTGAACGACGCGGTCGAGGGCGTTCATCGCGCCAACCGCGTTTATGTCGCACGGGTCTCGGGGCTCGCCGGGATCAGGGTGAGCGGCGATCGGCTGACACGGGTCGTCGAGCAGCGGCGCGGCGTCCTGCGCTACTTTCGCGCGGCCATCCGCGGCGCGCGCGAGGCGCGCAAGGCGCTCGAAATCCACGGACACACGTTGGACCAGGTGATCTACGCGACGTTTACGAACGACCGCACCGCGACGCTCTACGTGGACGACCGCTAGAAGCGGAGTCGCGGCAGCGGCTTAGAGCCTGCCCATCACCCTTTGGTTGAAGCCGTATACCTCGCGCCTGCCGGAAAACGGCACGAGCGTCACCTCCCGGCTCTGGCCGGGCTCGAAGCGCACCGCCGTTCCGGCGGCGATGTCGAGCCGCATGCCGCGCGCCTTGCCGCGGTCGAAGCGAAGCGCCGCATTGGTCTCGAAGAAATGGTAGTGCGAGCCGACCTGGATGGGTCGGTCGCCGGTGTTCGCGACTTCGAGCGTGACCGCCTCGCGGCCGGCGTTCAGTTCGATGTCGCCCGGCTGGGTGATGACTTCACCTGGGATCATGGCTTCACCTGATCGGTTCGTGGACGGTGACGAGCTTGGTGCCGTCGGGGAAGGTTGCTTCGACCTGCACGTCGGGAATCATCGCCGCGACGCCCTCCATCACCTGGTCGGTGGTCAGGACTTGGCCTCCTGCCTCCATCAGATCGGCGACGGTGCGGCCGTCG
>CAYRNE010000380.1:0-3160 GCA_964425245.1 uncultured Devosia sp. | reverse complement strand
CGAGCTTGGCGGGCAGCAGGGGCAGCGAAGGCTCGCGGCTGAGGCGGAAATCGCGGCCATAGGCGCGAACATAGCGGAGACCCGCGCAACACTGCGCGCGGAAGTCGAACAGCGCTTCGTTCAGGTGCTGGCGCTTCAGCTTCGCGCCGCCATAGAACAGGAGACGGTGTCGCTCGTGGAGCAGGCGTCCGCGGCGATGACGAAGCGCCTGAACGAGGGCGAGGTAAGCCGCCTCGACGCCAACCTGGCACGGGTGGAGGCCGAGCGCGCGCGCAATCAGCTCGTGCAGCTCGACGAGCAGCTCACGCAGGCACGGGCGGAGCTCGCGAGCCTGTTGCAGCTTCCGCCGGGGGAGCTGCCCGAAGCCCGCGGCGAGCTGCGCCGCGACGCCGCCTATACGCTGGATGACCTGCTTCAGGCAGCGCCAAAAAGGCGGCAGCTGGAGACCCTTGCGAGGCGCGAAGAGGCCGCGCGCAGCCGGCTGGAGCTCGAGCGCGCGTCGCGCTATCCCGACGTGACCGTTGGCTTGTTCACCGGCCGCGACGGCCCGCCCGACATGCGGGAAAACATCGTTGGCCTCAGCGTTTCCGTGCCGCTGCCGCTGTTTCGGCGCAACGAGGCCGGCGTCGGCCGCGCCCTGACCGAGCTGACGCAGGTGCAGGTGGAGAGGCAGGCGGCCGAGCGGGACGTCGGCGCCGCAGTGCGTGCGCAATGGCAGCGCCTGGGGCAGCTGCACGCCCGCGCTTCGCGGCTGCGCGAGAGCGTGCTGAAGACGCTCGAAGACAACCAGCGCCTGTCTCAGCGGGCGCTGAGCGAAGGAGAGATCGGCGTGGCGGAGCTGCTGCTCGTCAATCGGCAGGTAGCCGAGACGAGGCGTGAGCTGCTTGAGGCAGACACGGAATTGAGGCAAGCACGGATCGCGCTGGAGCGCGCCGCCGGCTGGCCGCCCCTGGATTCGAAGGAGAGCAAATGAAACGGATAGAAATGGCCCTGGGCGCCATGGTGCTTGCTGCGGCGGTGCTGATTACGGCCGGCTGCGGGGACGGCGCCGGAGGCGCGACGGCCGAGCACAAGGATGAGCACGCCGCCGGCAAAGAAGAGGAACACAAGGACGAGAATCTCATCAAGCTCTCGGACGAAGAAGCTTCGCGTGCCGGGCTGAAGACCGAGGCGCTGGAAGAACGCCAGTTCGCCGACACGTTCAGGGTTACCGCCACCGTGGAGGCCAATCGCGAGCGGATCGCGCACGTGCTACCGCGGATCCCGGGGCGGATCACACGGGTGACGGCGAAGCTGGGCGATTCCGTCAAGCAAGGACAAACGCTCGCTACGCTGGAAAGCATCGAAGCGGGGGAAGCTTATTCGGCCTACAGGCAGGCGCTGGCGGAAGCAAATGTTGCGAAGTCGGCCTATGAGCGGGCCGAGCGGCTGCACAAAGAGCAGATCATCCCAGGTAAGGAATATCAGCGCGCCAAAGGCGAGTACGAGAAGACGCAGGCAAGCGTGCAGGCGGCTGCCGGCAAGCTCAAGATGCTCGGTATTTCGCCGTCCGAGGCAGCGAAGGGAGCGGCGCTCTCGTCTTTTCCGGTGGTCGCACCGCTGGCGGGGACGGTGATCGAGCGCAAGGCGGTGTTAGGCGAACTGGCCAAGACGGATGAAGCGCTGTTCGTGGTCGCCGATCTGTCCAGGGTGTGGCTGGTCGCAAATATCGGAGAAGCAGATCTCGGACGCGTGCGCACTGGCTCGGCTGCGCGCGCCCGGATTCCCAGCCACCCCAATGAAGTCTTCCAGGGAAAGGTCAATCACCTGGGTTCCGTGCTCGACAAGGAGACCCGCACCGCAAGCGCCATCATCGAGCTCGACAATTCCAAGGGCCTGCTGCGTCCCCAGATGTTCGCGACCGTCGAGATCGAAACCGGCGCGGCGCGAAAGGTCTTGGCCGTGCCGGAATCGGCGGTGACGCTCGTGCAGGGCCTGCCCACCGTGTTCATCGAGGAAGCAGCGGGATTCGAGCCCCGGCCCGTGGAGTTGGGCGAGCGCTCCGGCGGCTCGGTAATCCTGAAATCCGGCGTGAGGCCCGGCGAGCTGGTAGCCACCGAAGGCATTTACGCCCTTAAGGCGCGGTTGCTGAAGTCGCAGATCGGCGAAGGCCATGCGCACTGAGGCGATGCCATGCTGAACTGGATCGTCTCCGTTTCGCTGCGATACCGCCTTCTCGTACTGCTTGCGTTCATCGGCGTAGTCGCGCTCGGAGTGCAGGCGCTGAGGACTGTGCCGCTGGACGCGTTCCCGGACGTGACCCCCAATCAGGTGAACGTCTACACCGAATCGCCCGGTCTCGCGGCTGAGGACGTCGAGCGCCTGCTCACCACGCCGATCGAGGCCTCGCTTGCCGGGTTGCCCGGCGTCGAGGTCATACGCTCGGTTTCGCTCTTCGGCCTGTCCTACGTCGGCGTGTACTTTCGTGACGACGTGGACATCTGGTTTGCGCGGCGCCTCGTTGGCGAGCGGCTCACCGAAGTAAGGGATCGTCTGCCGGAGGGGTACGGTGAGCCGGAGCTGGGACCCAACAGCTCGGGCCTCGGCCAGGTCTTCTGGTACACGATCGAGTCGGCGGACGAGAAGCTTTCCGCCATGGATCTGCGCACCCTTCATGACTGGACTGTGCGGCTTGCGCTTCGCACGGTTCCCGGCGTCGACGATGTGACGACGTGGGGCGGGCACGAAAAGCAGTTCCAGGTGCTGATCGACCCCACCCGCCTCATCAAATACCAGCTCTCTTTCAAAGAGGTCATGGAGGCCTTGGTCGCGAACAACCGGCAGGTAGGCGGCCAAGCCCTCAACGTAGGATCGGAGCAATACCTGGTGCGTGGACTCGGCCTTGTCGCGAACACCGAGGACATCGGCAACATCGTGGTGGCGACCCGGAAAGGGGTGCCAATCTACGTCAAGAACGTAGCCAGGATCGTCGAAGGGCCCGCTCCGCGCTTTGGCGCGGTTACGCGCGACGGCAAGGAAGTGACCCTCGGAATCGCACTGTCCCGGATCGGGGAGAACGCGAAAACCGTCTCCGAGGCGGTGAAAGCCAAGCTCGAAACCGCGAAGGAGGCGCTGCCGAAATCCGTATCGATCAACCCGGTCTACGACCGGACCGACATCG
>CAYRNE010000379.1:0-3164 GCA_964425245.1 uncultured Devosia sp. | reverse complement strand
CCGCGCTTCCAGAACCGCTGCCAGGGCTTCAGGTCGTAGTAGTGGAAATGGAGGTCCTCCGGCCAATCGCCCGATGCCAGCGCCGCTTCGATCGCCGGGCGGTTGTTGGCGCGCGTAAGGACATGCACCTGGTGGCCGAGGCGCGCGATTTCGACCGCCCAGTTCCACCCGATCCCAGGCTCCGAACCCTTGTTCGGTTCGCAGGCATAAGCACCGAGCAAGACCTTCATGCGCTCAGCTCCAATTCCAGGGAACAGTTGAGCGCATAGCTCCCGAATGCGACTTCGCCGCGTTCGAAACGCCTTATGGCCTCGGACGCGCAATAGTAGCGCAGCAGCGCGCCGACGACCGGGCGGGGGTAACCACGCCCCTCGAGAAACCTGCGGGCCTCCGGATCCGCCAGCAGTACGCGAAGCGGCGGGCGTCGCCAGCGAAACAGGAACCCCTGAATGACGAAAAACTGCGCGAGGTCCTGCAGCGGCAACCCCTCCGCTTCGGCCTCCTCCCAGTCACACGCCACGAGCCGCCTGCCATCGACCTTCAGGTTCCACGGCGCAAAATCGCCATGCACCCAGTGAGCGGGCAGCGGCGTCTCGTCGTTCGCGGCGGCGAGCAGCCGCTGGATCGGCCGGCGGTGCTCTTCCACCGGAACGCGGCGGTCGAGACTCTCGGCCATGCGCCTCGATTGGCGTGCGACGCTGATGACCCCCTCGGTCCGCTCCAGCGATGCCAGGAATTCCGCGTGCGCCCGCGAAAAGCGCCGCCCGGAAGGCCTGCCGTCCAGCCATGTCTGCTCGCTGACCCCCGCTGCCCGATCGAGTTTCGTGAGACGCGGCGCGGCAACTCGGCCTTCGTGCGAAAGCCGCTCCAGGGCTTCTGCCTCCCGGATGATGGCGGCAGGCGCGTCCGGTCCCAGCGGCACCTTAACGATCGTCGCAATGCGACCGGTGCCGTCCACCATGTGGCACACCGCCTTTCGGCGCGGGCCGGGCGTTCCGACGTAGATCACCGGGGTTAGGTTGGAATCAACTCTGCCGCCCTGACGAACACCGGCCTCCACCGTGACGGCGCCGGGCAGCCACGAAGCGCCGAGTCGATGCCAAAATTTCGTGGCGCCCCAGAGGGCGCGCGACGCCGGGCCGTACGGTCGCCATGCGGCCAGCACCGGGGCAGCGGAAGGAGCCCGGGACGGCACGAGCCACCGCAGCCCCGTGCCTCGCCGCCCAAAAGCCGAATAGCTGCCCGGTATCGACGGGACGCCGGCCGCGGCGCACGCCGCGAGGATGTCATGGGCTTCGCGCTCGAGGTCAGACATGCCGACGCCTTACTCGCCGGGCCATGTGTTCAATAAGGAGACTGCAGGCGTCGGAGACGACCTCGTCGAACGGGCGCGCCGCATCGATGGAGGCCACGGCGCCGCCCGCCGCCGCGGCGATCGCGCGATAGCTCTCCACCTGCCGCCGGCAGTCGTCGGCTGTGACTTCCTGCTTCCGTCCGAGGATAACGCCGGGCGGCGCGTCCAGGAGCAGCACCAGTCCTGGCCGCGGCAGAAGCTTCGGCATGGCTCGCAAAACCGATACCGGGCCCCCGTACCGCCAGCGTCGGGGATCGGCGACCAGGTCATGGTAGTAGCGGTCGAAAACCACGAGGGTCGAACGGGCGATGGCAATGCGCAGATCGATCCAATAGCCTGCGACATAGTCCGCCGCCATGTAGAGCAGCTTGGTCACCGAAACGAGCACGCCATAGGGCGGCCGCGCGTATGGGTTCAGGACCGGCCCCGACCGGCCGCCGCTCCGTACGGGCAGGATTCCCGGCCGCAGGTGTCGCTTCTGTATTCGGCGAAACAGCTGCGCCGTCTGTTTCAGCAGCGCATCGATGACAGCGCTCTTGCCGGCTCCATCCGGCCCGATGACCGCGACGACGAGGCCTGTCGGCTGGATCAGGCGCAGGATGCGGCGGCGGAGCTCGCGAACGCCATCGGCAAGGCGAAGCGGACGCTGCCGGTGCAGCCTCGCGCGCAACCGGCGGACCGCCGCGGCCGAGCCGCTGTCCTCTTCGAGCAATCGGATCAAATCGGGCATGTCGCTGGCGGACCAGATCGTCAGAAACGCCGCCCGGCAGCGTGCCTCGTCCGTCCTCCAGATTTCGGTGAGATAGTCGACCGTGCGCTCCCCCACGCTCAATTTGTCCAGCCGCTTGATCAAATAGTAGAGGAACGCGGCTCCCGTTTCCGGCACGAAGAAGCCCTGCCCTGCGCCATTTCCATGCTGCGAAAGGGCGCGGTCGTGAAGGAGCTGCTTCGATGACAGCAGCCGACGGCCCGCGCGCAAATAGTCGCCGCAATAATCCACCGTGAGAACCTGGGTCCGGTTCCCGTACCGCCAAGCCAGGCAGACGTAGTAAGCGGTGTGTTCGTGCCGCAGGACCTGCGCCTCGGCCAGTCCCTCGCGGCGGGCGAAGCCACGAATGATGCGGGTGGCGCGATCGATCTGGTCCTGATCGAACACCAGATCGACGTCGCTTGCGATGTCCCCGGGCAAGGCTCGCGTATCGCCGACCGCGACATAGGGGATGCCTTCCTCGGCAAGGACGACAAAGAGCTTGCGAAGCACATCCTCGCGGCTGCCGGGATTGTCCACGATGCGCGGATCGCAATAGAGTTCCCGCTCCAGCCGTTTTGCCACGCCGTCCCACCCGAACTGCCGCAGCATCATTTCACGGCCGTTTTCGCCCAACTGCCGCAGCTTTCGCTCGCGGTGCAGAACTTCGATCCGGTGCATGGCGGCAGCGATCAACTCGGGATCGTTCCGTTCGAGCACAAGCCCCGCCCGATGCTCGTCCACGTGCTCGGCGAAGTTCGTTTCCTTGCTGACGACGACGGGCAGCCCGAGCATGCTCGCCTCCAGCAGCATCATCGGAAAACCTTCCCAGCGGGAGGCGTGGACGAAGGCATCGAGCTTGCCCAGCGTCGTCTTCTTCTCCTCGCCGAAGCGGCTGCCGGTGAACGTCACGCGGTCGGCGATTCCGAGCGCGGCTGAGAGCCGTTCGAGCCTCGGCCGATCGTTGCCCTCGCCGATCAGCCAGAGGTCGCCGTGCCCGCCGCCGCGCACGTATCGCGCATACCCCTCGAGCATCAGGTCGAGGCCCTTCTGCTCAATCGT
>CAYRNE010000378.1:0-3175 GCA_964425245.1 uncultured Devosia sp. | reverse complement strand
ACACGATCCGGTTCGCGGACGTGCCGCTCACGGGCGTCACGGTGCAGCGCGGGCCGACGTTCGACGGGCTCGGGCGCTACTACCGCGAGACGATCGTCGAGTCCGAGCTCCCGCCGGTCGACGTCGCGAAGGCGCTGCGGGAGGCGCAGGCGGATGTGGTCGTGTGCTACCTCCCCGTGGGTTCGGAGCAGGCGGCCAAGCACTACGCGCAGGCCGCGCTCGACGCGCACGTGGCGTTCGTGAACTGCCTGCCCGTGTTCATCGCCTCGGACAAGGCGTGGGCCTCGAAGTTCGTGGAGGCCGGCGTGCCGATCGTGGGCGACGACATCAAGAGCCAGGTCGGCGCGACGATCGTGCATCGCATGCTGGCGAGGCTGTTCCGCGAGCGCGGGGTGCGCATCGACCGCACCTACCAGCTCAACTTCGGCGGCAACACCGACTTTCTCAACATGCTCGAACGGGAACGTCTCGAATCGAAGAAGATTTCGAAGACGCAGGCGGTCACAAGCCAGATCGACGTACCGCTCGACGCCGAGAACATCCACGTAGGCCCATCCGACCACGTGCCGTGGCTTACGGACCGCAAGTGGGCCTATATCCGCATGGAGGGAACGACGTTCGGCGGCGTGCCGCTCAACGCGGAGCTGAAGCTCGAAGTCTGGGACTCGCCCAATTCCGCGGGAATCGTCATCGACGCCGTCCGTTGCGCCAAGCTCGCGCTCGACCGGCGGATCGCCGGCGCACTGATCGGGCCCTCCAGCTACTTCATGAAGTCGCCGCCGCAACAGTTCAGCGACGCGGAGGCGCGTCAGCGCACCGAGCGGTTCATCGCCAATGAACTGGACCAGGCGATCGAGGCGGCAGAGTGAGCTTCGCGGGCGGTCAAAGCCGGTCCGGTGGCTAGAGGGTTCCGTCCATGCGCCTTGCGATATTCGGCCTGTCGGTCACGTCCTCGTGGGGCAATGGACACGCCACACTCTGGCGCGGGTTGATCAGGGCGCTGGCGGCACGCGGCTGGGAGGTCGTCTTCTTCGAGCGGAACGTGCCCTACTACCGGTCAACCCGCGATCGCGACTGGATCGAAGGCGGACGGCTGGTCCTCTACGACGAGTGGCAGGATGTCGCGAGCGAGGCAGGAACGACGGTACTCGCGGCCGATGTTGCCCTCGTCACCTCGTACTGCCCGGATGCCCTCCCGGCCACGGCGCTCGTCTGCAACGGACCGCGGGCGCTCAGCGTCTTCTACGACCTCGATACGCCGGTGACGCTCGCCAATTTCAGTCGCGGCGGGCGCGTCGACTACATCGGCCCCGAGGGGCTCTCGCGCTTCGACCTCGTCCTGAGCTACACCGGGGGCGCCGCTCTCGACGATCTGAGCCGGGTGTTCGGTGCGCGGGCGACAGCGCCGCTTTACGGCCATGTCGATCCCGGCGTTCACCGCCCGGGATCGCCCCGCACCGAGTTCGCGGCCGACCTCAGCTACATCGGCACCTACGCGGCGGATCGGCAAGCGGCCGTCGAGGAACTGCTGGTCACGCCGGCGCGGCGGCGGCCGGAGGGGCGCTTCGTCATAGCCGGTGCGCAGTATCCCGAGGCGTTCCCGTGGACCGAGAACATCAACTTCGTGCGGCACCTGCCGCCGGACGATCATCCGGATTTCTATGCCAGTTCGCGGCTGACGCTGAATGTCACGCGCGAGGCGATGGCGCGTTGCGGCTGGTGTCCCTCGGGCCGGCTGTTCGAGGCTGCGGCCTGCGGCGCGGCGATCATCAGCGACGCCTGGCCCGGCATCGGGGACTTCTTCACTCCAGGGGAAGAGATCGTGGTCGTCAGCCGCGCCGAGGAGGTCGACGCGGCGCTGGACCTCCCCGACGAGCAGCTCCAGGCGATTGCTGCCAATGGCCGTGCCCGGGCCCTTCGCGACCACTCCTCGGCCCGGCGCGCCGAAGAGTTCGAGGCCATCGTCTCGGCCGCCCGGGCAGAGCCGGCAATGAGTCTGGAGGGCGCCTGACATGCTCGGCATCATCCCCGCCGCCGGGCGCGGCAGCCGCATCCAGCCTCTCGGCTTCTCAAAGGAACTGCTGCCGGTGGGAACGCGCGGCGAGGGAGCCTCCGAGCGGCCCTGCGCGGTCAGCGAGTATCTCGCCGAGCGGATGATTGCGGCCGGCGTCGACCGCATCTGCTTCGTCATCGGGCCCGACAAGTCGGACATCCTCGAATATTATGGTGGCGGCATCGGCGGCGCCGCGCTGGTCTATGTCGTCCAGCCCGAGCCCAGCGGATTGTGCGACGCCATATTCCGGGCCTCGACGCTCGTCCGGGGGAACGAGGCCGTGCTCGTTGGCCTTCCCGATACGATCTGGCTGCCGGCGAACGGCTACGAGGCGCTGCCCGACGACAGGCTCTCGTTCCTGCTGTTTCCGGTCGATAACCCCGACCAGTTCGATGCCGTGCTCACCGGAAATGACGGTGCGGTCGTCGAAATCCAGGTCAAGCGTGCCGGCTGCACGTGCAACTGGATCTGGGGCGCCTTCAAGATGCCGGGCCAGGTCCTGCTCGAACTGCGGGACCTCTGGGAAGCGCGGGGGCGCGCCGACGAATACATGGGGACGCTCGTCAACGCTTTCCTTGCCGCGGGAGGTACGGCGAGCGGAATCAGGGCCGGCGAAGCCTACGTGGATGTCGGAACGCTCGACGGCTACCGGCGCGCCAGCGATCTGCTCGCCGGTGGCGGCGGCCACCCCGACGTGGGTGACGCCTTTGTGGCCGTGGCGCTCAGGCGCTCGTCCGGACCGGCCGGCGGCCTTCAAGGGAGGCGCACATGATCGAAGCGGTAATGCTCTGGAACGAACCCAACAACAAGTCGCACTGGGACCTCGAGCTCGATCCGGACTGGTCGAAGTTCGGCGAACTGGTCCGCGCCGCCGGTACCGCGATAAAGGCCGTGAATCCCGAGCTTCCCCGGGTGCTCGGCGGCATCTCGCCGATCGATCCCTCCTTCATGCGGCGCATGGCGGGCTACGGGGTCCTCGACTGCGTGGACATCGTCGCGGTCCACGGCTTTCCGCTGGACTGGAACCTCTGGCAGATCGACGACTGGCCGGCGAAGCTCGACGAAATACGCGCAGTAACCGGCCTTCCTACCTGGGTCACCGAGGTCGGCGTTTCGAGCTTC
>CAYRNE010000377.1:0-3176 GCA_964425245.1 uncultured Devosia sp. | reverse complement strand
GGCGCTCGTCGCGATCCTCTCGCCCGGGGGAGACGACGGCTCCGGTGAGCGGCTGTTCCCGATTCTCGCGGCTCTGGCATCGATTCTCGTCCTCGTCGGAGTCGGCCGATACGTCCTCAATCCGGTGTTCAAGCTGCTCGCGGATTCAAAGGCGCGCGAGGTGATGACCGCCGCCTCGCTCCTCGTCGTGCTCGGCTCGGCGCTCGTCATGCAGGTCGGCGGCCTCTCGATGGCGATGGGGGCGTTCCTTGCAGGGGTCATGCTTTCGACCTCGGTTTTCCGCCACCAGCTCGAGGCTGACATCGAGCCGTTCCGGGGCATCCTGCTCGGGCTCTTCTTCCTCGCGGTGGGGATGTCGCTCGATCTCAGTGTGGTCGCGGCGAACTGGCCGTTCATTGCCCTTGGCGTTGCCGTCTACATGCCGCTCAAGGGCGCCGCGATCTACGGGATCGCCCGGCTGCTCCGTTCGGGTCATGCCGAGGCGATCAAGCGAGCCGTGCTGATGGCCCAGGGAGGCGAATTCGCCTTCGTCCTCTATACGACCGCCGCGACGACCGGCCTGATCAGCGATGAACAGAACGCGATCCTTACCGCGACCGTGATCATCTCGATGGTGCTCACGCCGTTCACCGTGCTGCTCCTCGACCGGCTGACGCCGGCGCCGAGGCAATCGATGGACGGCGTCGAGGTCGCGAACGGCCTCACGGGCCGGGTACTGGTCATCGGCTTTGGGCGTTTCGGCCAGATCGCAAGCCAGGTGCTGCTGAGCCGGGGGATCACGGTCTCGATCATCGATTCCGACACGGACATGATCCGCGCGGCGGGGACGTTCGGCTTCCGCGTGTACTACGGCGACGGCACGCGGCTCGACATCCTGCGCGCGGCAGGGGCCGGAACCGCCGACGCGGTCCTGATCGCCATCGACGACCGCGACGACGCAAACCGCATTGCGGAATTGCTCCGGGACGAGTTCCCGCTGGTCAAGGTGATGGCGCGCGCTTTCGACCGGGCTCACGCGATCGAGCTCGTGAAGCTCGGCGTCGCCTATCAGCTGCGCGAGGTGTTCGAGTCGGCGCTGGCGTTCGGGGCGCAGACGCTCCGCGTCCTTGGTGTCGAGGAGGACGAGATCGCCGGGATTCTCGATGGCGTGCGGGAGCGGGACCGGCTGCGATTCGAGGCACAGACGCTGGGCGGCCTGCAGGCGGGGCGGGAACTGCTGCTGTCGAACGCGGAACAGCAGGCGCGGGAAAGCGGTGTCCCCGCGAGGACGCGGCCGCCGGAGCCTGCGGAGGATGTTGCCGGCGGGGAGCCCGCCGTTCCGGAAAAGCCGTAGCCCCGCCCGGGCACGGGGGCGGCTCTCCCCGTTGCCCGATGCTTTGGCCGGGAAGCGCCCGGGCCGGGGCTTCCAAGCCCCGGTTTTTGGTGCAACATTGACGGTGTCAGAGGGGACCACATCGTCATGCTAACCGGATTGCGCGATGCAGCAGCAGCCAATCGTTCTCGATGCCCCCACGCCGTCCCCCCGGGCGCGCACGCCTGAAGCACTGCAGGCGCAGATTCTCGAGCGCCTGACCTATTCCGTCGGCAAGGATCCGATCGTCGCGAGGCCCCACGACTGGCTCAAGGCCACGATCATGGCGGTCCGCATGCACATCATCGACCGCTGGATGGAATCGAGCCGCGAAACCTGGCGGGTGTCGCACAAGCGCGTCTACTACCTGAGCCTCGAATTCCTGATCGGCCGGCTGATGCGCGACGCCATGAACAACCTGGAGCTCATGGACGCGGTGCGGCAGGCGCTCAGCAACCTGAACGTCGAGCTGGGCGACCTGATCGATCTCGAACCGGACGCGGCGCTGGGCAATGGCGGCCTCGGGCGGCTCGCCGCCTGCTTCCTCGAGTCGATGTCGACGGTGGATATCCCGGCCTATGGCTATGGCATCCGTTACGCCCACGGCCTTTTCCGGCAGGAAATGAGCGAAGGCTGGCAGGTGGAACTGCCGGAGGAGTGGCTCGCGCACGGCAATCCGTGGGAGTTCGAGCGGCGCGAGAGCGCCTACGAGATCGGCTTCGGGGGGCACGTCGAGGCGGTGCCCGTGCCGGACGGTTCGACGCGCATGGAGTGGCGGGCCGCCGAGCGGCTGCTCGCGGTGGCCTTCGATACGCCTATCGTGGGCTGGCGCGGCAAGCGCGTGAACACGCTGCGGCTCTGGAGCGCGCAGCCGATCGACCCGATCCTGCTCGACAAATTCAACTCCGGCGATCACATCGGCGCGCTCGAGGAAAGTGCGCGCGCAGAAGCCATTACGCGCGTTCTCTATCCCGCCGATTCAACGCCGGCAGGCCAGGAGCTGCGGCTGAGGCAGGAGTTCTTCTTCTCCTCCGCGTCGCTGCAGGACATCGTGCGGCGGCACCTTCAGCAGTACGGCGACCTCGGCTCGCTCAGCGACAAGGTCGCGATCCAGCTCAACGACACGCATCCCGCCATCTCCATCGCCGAGCTGATGCGGCTCCTGATCGACGTCTACGGCCTCGAGTGGGCGCGGGCCTGGCAGATCACCAAGGCGACGTTCGGCTACACCAATCACACGCTCCTGCCCGAAGCGCTCGAAACCTGGCCCGTCGGGCTGCTCGAGCGGCTGCTGCCGCGGCAGATGCAGATCATCTACGCAATCAACGCCGAGGTACTTGCCGAAGCACGGGAGAAGGGCGGGTTCACGGACGAGCAGATCGCCAACCTCTCGCTTATCGACGAGCACGGCGCGCGGCGCGTGCGGATGGGGCAGCTCGCGTTTGTCGGCTCGCACTCCATCAACGGCGTTTCCGCGCTTCATACCGAGCTGATGAAGGAGACGGTGTTTCACGATCTCAACCGGCTCTATCCGGGCCGGATCAACAACAAGACCAACGGGGTCACCCCGCGGCGCTGGCTGATGCAGTGCAACCCGGGGCTGACGAAGCTGATTGCGGAGCGCATCGGTCCGGGCTTTCTCGATGACATCGAGAAGATCGCGCAGCTCGAGGCGCATGTGGAGGACCCGGGCTTCCAGCAGCAGTTCGCGGCGGTCAAGCGGACGAACAAGGCGGCGCTGGCCCAGCTGATCAAGGACCGGCTCAACGTCTCGGTCTCGCCGGACGCGCTCTTCGACGTGCAGGTCAAGCGCATCCACGAGTAC
>CAYRNE010000376.1:0-3178 GCA_964425245.1 uncultured Devosia sp. | reverse complement strand
GGCAGGTCGACGGCGATCCTGACCTCGGGCAGCCGCACGCTTTCGAGAAAGACCGCCTGCCGGATCGCATCCGAAAGGTCGCCGCGCTCGAGAGTCGCCTCGGGCATGCGCGCGAAGGAGGAGAATTCCTCGACCATGCGGCCGATATCGCCGACCTGACGGACGATCGTGTTGATGCACTTGTCGAAGACCTCGAAGTCGTCCGCGAGCTTTTTGGCATAACGCCGGCGCAGGCGTTCCGCACTGAGCTGGATCGGCGTCAACGGGTTCTTGATCTCGTGCGCTATGCGCCGTGCGACGTCTGCCCAGGCGCCGGTGCGTTGGGCCGACAGGAGGTCCGTGATGTCGTCGAGCGTGACGACGTAGCCCTTGCTCTCGGTCATCGAACCTTCGCGCGTGAGCTGGACCTGATAGGTCCGGTAGTCTGGGCCCGACCCGATCTCGATCTGATCCCTGATCTGGCCTCGGCGCGCGGACTGGGCGCGTTCGATAATCGGCGCGAGCGCCGGAACGACATCGGCGATCTTCTCGCCGATGAGCGAGATTTCGTCGCGCCCTATCATCTCGGCGGCGCGCGCGTTGACCAGCGTGATCGCACCATAGGGATCGAGCCCGACGATACCGGCGGAGACGCCCTCGACCACGGCTTCGGTGAACTGCCGGCGCTTTTCGTTTGTCTCGTTGGCAGCGACAAGCGCATCGCGTTGCGTCTTCAGCTGCTGCGTCATCGTGTTGAAGCGCGACAGCAGGTCCCTCAAATCCCCCCTGCCCTTGCGCACTGGCAACTGCACGTCGAGGTCGCCCTCACTCACCCGGTTGGAGGCGATCATGAGCTTGCGGATCGGATCGACGAAGCGGTTGGCGAGGGCGATGCCGATCCAGACGGCCGCGAGCAGGATGACGAGCGCCAGGCCGACATACATGATCGTGAACGTGATCTGGAACACGAGACGGTTCGATTCGTACTGGCGGTACTCGGTGATGTTGTCGTCGGTAAGCCGCATGAACTCGAGGACTTCCGGGTCCACCGGCCGAGCGACGAAGAGGTAGGTATCGTCGTAGCCGCGCAGCTTCACGACCGAGCCGACGAGGTTCGTCCGTCCGGGTGCGATGGGAGTGGGTACGCCTTCCTCGACGCCCTGGGTCAGCCCGTCGGGAACCCGCGGGGCGACGCCGGGCGCATTGATACGGGCACGCATCAGCGTGTCGCCGTCTCCGGCGATCAGCGAAGTGAAGGGAAGCGAGCGGGTGATGGCGAGCGCCGTCAGGATGTTCTGGAATTTGACCCGGTCCGTCTCGAATGTGCCGCGCGCCTGCTCGAGCTCGTTGGCGACCCAGATGATGTCGTCACGCAAGACCTGTGCGTGCTCCAGCATGTAGGAGCGGGCGACAAGGCGCGAGCTTTCGACCATGGTCCGGGTCCGCTCGGAGAACCATTGGTCAAGTCCCTGGTTCAGCGAGATCGTCGCGACAACCGCGACGAGCGCCGCGGGAACCGCAGCGACGATCGCAAACATCGTCACCATGCGGGCCTGGAGCCCGGAGCCCGGCTCGCCGCGCAGCCGCGCCTGGATCAGCAGGCTCCCCTCGGTCAGCACCAGGGCGACGACCGCGAGAACGAGCAGCCCGTTGAGAATCCAGATGATCGTCCAGACATCGGGATTTGGCTCGATGCCCGTCGCGCCCGTCATGATCAGGAACGAGCCGGACGACACCGCGACCGAAAGCAGGACGATGATCAGGCCAAGCGCGCGGATCGCCTGCTTGCCGCGCCCGCCCATGAACGAAAGATAGGAGCGCTTCGGCGCTGGCTCGGCAGCTGCATCGGGCACGGATTCACGAGCGAGCGTCGTTTCAGACATGGACTTCCGGAAGGGCTGGGCGAGCCCGCAGTGTGAACCAGCCACCCCCAGCGTTCAAGACAATTGTTGCTGAAATGTGACACTGGCGCTCGGCGGGCTGCCGAGTCTCGTGCCCGATCAACCCTGTCGCCGCGAATGCTTCACGATCTCAATCGCGTGCATGCGGATCTTCTTGCGCAGTGTGTTCCGGTTGAGGCCGAGGAGTTCGGCCGCCCGTATTTGGTTGCCCCCGCAAGCATTTAACGCCATCGCGACAAGAGGCGCCTCAACCTTGTCGAGGACGCGCTGGTACAGCCCGGAAGGCGGCAAATGAGGCTCGTGGTCGCGTAGCAGTTGTGCAACATGGCTCTCGACCGAGGTCGATAGATCGATCGGACCGGCAATTGCGGCCATCTGTGGCCGGTCGGCGATGTTCAGCTCGTTCTGGACGATTTCGACCGAGATGCTCTCGTCCGCATAGAGCGCAGAGAGGCGCCGGACGAGGTTCTCGAGCTCTCTGACGTTTCCCGGCCAGGAATAGTTTTGCATGAGCCGGATGGCCTCGGGCGAAATCGTCTTGGGCGGCTCACCGTCTCCGGGGGTAGCCCGGAGGAAATGCTGGACGAGGTCGCCGATGTCGTCGACCCGCTCCCGCAGCGGCGGCAGACGGATCGGAACGACGTTCAGGCGGTAATAGAGGTCTTCGCGGAACAGGCCCTGCCGGATCATCTGGCTGAGGTCGCGATGCGTTGCCGCAACGATGCGGACGTTGGTCTTGATGGCCGTGCGGCCGCCGACCATCGTGTATTCGCCCTCCTGGAGGACGCGAAGCAGCCGCGTCTGCGCGTCCATCGGCATATCCCCGATCTCATCGAGGAACAGGGTACCGCCTTCGGCCTGCTCGAAACGGCCCGAGGAGCGGGAAGTGGCGCCCGTGAAGGCACCTTTCTCGTGCCCGAACAGCTCCGCCTCGATCAGATCGCGGGGGATCGCGGCCATGTTGATGGCCACGAATGGTCCGTTACGGCGCTTCCCGAAGTCGTGGAGAGCCCTTGCGACAAGTTCCTTGCCCGTACCGCTTTCGCCGGTGATCATCACCGTGAGATCGGTCTGCATCAGCCGCGCCAGGGCCCGATAGATGTCCTGCATCGCCGCGGAGCGCCCGACGAGGGGCATGCTTTCCGCCGGTTCGTCGGCCTTCCGTTCAGCGGCGGTTGCCTTCCGGGCATCGGCCAGCGCTCGGGCGACAACCGACAGGACTTCGGTAATGTCGAAGGGCTTCGGAAGATACTCGTAAGCCCCCAGCTCATTAGCCCGGATGGCTGTCATGAACGTGT
>CAYRNE010000375.1:0-3181 GCA_964425245.1 uncultured Devosia sp. | reverse complement strand
CGCCCAGTGGAAGGAAATGATCGCCGATCCGCAGAAGAAGATCGGACGCCCGCGACAGCTCTACAACGGCCACGAGCGCCGGGACTACCTCCCGATCGCCGCACGCTGAACTCCGGCGCGAGCCAGGACGCGCTCCGCCGGGTCGAGGCGCGGCGCCGACCCGGTCCCGGCTTCCATCAGGCGGCGGATCTCCCCAAAGCCCAGCAGCTGCGCGGCGGCGCCCTGCTCCTCCAGCAGCCGCCGCAATGCTTCGCTGATCGCATCGGGATTGGCGCCGAGCCCGAGGATTTCGGGTACCAGGGTGCGATCGAGGATGGCATTGGGGAGCGAAGCGAACCTCACCCGATACTTCACCCAGCGCCGGGCTTGCCCCTTGTCGGCGACGTAGGTCGCTACCATCGGAACGCCGGCGAGGGCCAGCTCAAGCGTCACCGTCCCCGTGACGGCAACGGCGGCAACCGCAAGGCGGAAGGCAGCGAGTTTGTCGGGTTCGCCGGACACGACCTGCGGCGTTCGCGGCCAGCCGGCAACATCGGCGGCGACGCGCTCGTGCATGGCCGCGGTCGTCGGAAGCACCAGCCCCTCGATGGCCGGATGGTCCGCGAAGCGGCTCGCGATATCGCGCATCAGCGGCAGATGCCGCCGCAGTTCGCCCTCGCGGCTCCCAGGGAGCAGCAGCAGCGGACCGCGCTCCTTCAGGGTCGCGCGAAAAGGAACCCGGGCAAGCGCCGGGTGTCCGACGTAGCTCGTTGGTGGACCGCCGAGATCGGCCATGACTTCGGGCTCGAAGGGCAGTACGGACAGGACTTCATCAAACAGCGGCTTCAGGGCAAGCGCGCGCTCGGGCTTCCAGGCCCATACCGCGGGGGCGACATAGAGGACCAGCCGCGCGCCGGGCCAGGCCCGGCGGACCTGCCACGCGACCAGCCGCGAAAACTCCTGCGCGTCGACCAGCACAGCGACGTCTGGCCGCTGCCGCACGATCTCCCGCGCGACCTGCCTTGTGCGCCAAAGCAGCTTCGGCAGCCGCGGCAGGACATCAGCCCAACCCATGACTGAAAGCTCGTGCATCGGGAACAGGCTCGCGAGGCCCGCGCCCTCGAGCTCGGCGCCGCCGACACCTGTCAATTCGACAGGGCCATAGGCGCGCAGGCGCTCGACCAGGTCGGCACCGATCCGGTCTCCCGATGCTTCCCCCGCGACAACGAACAGCCTCAGCGGTTGGGTCATTCCGTGGCTTGCAGCCCGAGGATCGGGAGCCCCGCGGCATCGGCCGCGGCGGCAAGCTTGCCGCGCTCGATGAGGATCGTCGCTCCCGCCTGGACCGCAATCAGTCGGATGCCGGCCCGCTTCGCACGCGCCGCCGTCACCGGACCGATGGCGGGTAGGTCGATGAAATGCGGCTGATCGGGCTTCGCCGCCTTCGCCAGAATGAGCGGCGACCGTCCGCCGGTGACGAGTCCGAGAAGTCGGTAACGCCCGACACGGCGAAGCAGCGCATCGGTGCCGCCGATGTCCTCGAGCGCGACTGCCCGCCGGCCGGCGACGACCACCGCCTGTCCGAGGTCCAGTGTCCCTGCCCTGCGTGCCAGTTGCAGCGCGAAGGCGCCGGCATCGCGCAGATCTCTGTTCGGCTCGGGGCCGCCGATGTGTCCCTCCGGAGCAAGCAGATCCGGGGCGATTTCGTGAACTCCGACGAGCTTCGCGCCCGTCATCTCGGTGAGGCGGGCCGCGAGCGATGAAAGGCTGCCGTCGCCCAGCGAGGGCGCCCCCGGGGCTCCGAAGAAGCGGGCGAATCCTTCGCGGGCGAGGTCGCCGAGCCGCAGGCCGCCGGCCATCGCGATCATGGTGGCGCCGAACGCCCTGATCGAGGCGACGGCCGATTCTGGATCGGAAAGGCGGAAGCCCACGGTTTCCACCCCGCGAAGGCCGGTGCGCGGCCTCGCGGTGAGCACCTGCAGCGCGTAGCCCCGCTTCAGCGCGGCGTCGACGACCTCGGTGACGAGCGCGCCCGAGCCCGCGATCAGGCTCAGCCTCTCGCCCACCTACTCCTCGCTCACGCCGTTCCGCGGCAGGCAGAGCGGCCGGTCGCTGGCGGCGGCGAGGAAATTGACGACGTCCTGCACCAGCGGCTCGCTCTTGAACATCGTCGCCGCGTCCTCGATCCGCTCGCGCAAGGTGCCTTCGCTGGAGAACACCATACGGTAAGCCGTGCGCAGCGTATGGATCGCCTCGCGGTCGAACTTGCGGCGCTTGAGCCCGACGAGGTTCAGCCCGGCGAGCCGCGCCCGGTTGCCGACCGCCATGCCGTAGGGGATCACGTCGCCGTCGACCATGCTCTGAGCGCCGATGAAGGCGTGCGCGCCGATGCGCACGAACTGGTGCACGGCGCACATGCCGCCGAAGGCGACGTAGTCGCCGATGACCGCATGGCCCGCGAGCCCCACATAGTTTGCGAGGACGACATGGTTGCCGACGCGGCAATCGTGCGCGATGTGCGAAGACGCCATCAGCAGGCAGTCGTTTCCGACGCGTGTTTCCATGCCGCCGCCGCGCGTGCCGGGGTTGATCGTGACGTTCTCCCGGATGACGCAGCGCTCGCCGATGATCAGGCGGCTGGGCTCCCCCTCGTACTTGAGGTCCTGCGGCGGGTGGCCGACCGATGCGAACGGATAAATGCGCGTGCCGGCACCGATCTCCGTACGGCCTGCAACGACGACGTGGGAGACGAGTTCGACATCGTCGTGCAGCACCACGTCTTCGCCGACCACGGAGTAAGGACCGATCCGGACCTTCGCGCCGATTCTGGCGCCCGGAGCGACGACCGCTGTGGGATGAACCTCGACGTGGCCCAAGCTACTTCTCCGGAACGATCATGGCGCCGACCTCGGCCTCGGCGATGAGGACCCCGTCGACCATGGCGCGGCCCTCATAGCGCCCGACGGTGCGCCGCCTGTGGACCTTGCGCATGTGAAATTCGATGCGGTCGCCTGGACCCGCGGGTTTGCGGAATTTCGCCTTGTCGATCGTCAGCATCAGGACGATGTTCTTGCCCCCGCCGGTCGCCCGGTCGTGGGCGATGACGATGGCGCCCGCTGTCTGGGCCATGGCCTCGATGATCAGGACGCCCGGGAAGATCGGCTTGCTCGGGAAGTGGCCCTGAAAGATCGGCTCGTTGTAG
>CAYRNE010000374.1:0-3184 GCA_964425245.1 uncultured Devosia sp. | reverse complement strand
GTGCCTTGCGCAGCTCCTCGAATACGGTCGCTTCGGCCCGGCGGTCGGCGTTGGAGACGAAGTCGGCCGGTCCCTTGCGGGAAACCTGAAGGTTCTCCAGCTCGCCGAAATCGCGCACGAGGCCGCGGCCCGCCTTGGTGGCGGCCTGGACCATGATGTTGAGAAGCGCTGAACGTGCCATCGGAACCGGTGAAGCGGCGGGGGAGGAGCCGCTTCATGCCCCAGTTGGCGCAGCGGTTCAAGGGAGGCGGGGGCGGCGGCGCTTTCGAACGGCGTCGCAACCTTGCCGGTATCACTGAGCCGCTGGCTGCCCGGGGCCCGTCACAGCCGGAACATCGGCTTCGGCAACGGCGGTCGGCGGGTCGGCCGGCCAATAGCGGGCGCGTTCCTCCGCGCGCGCGAGTTCGTCGGCCGGGATCGAGATGAGGAGCTTGTCGAGTTGCGGATCGGTCAGCCCCTGCCGCCGGGCGAGCGCGCGCCACATGGCCGCCTCTTGCTGGTTCAGCTCGACATTCTCGCCGACGGCGAGGAGCTTCGCGTAGCGGTTCTGCGCGACGGCGTTCCCCGCCTCGGCGGCGCGGCGATACCACTCAGTTGCTGCCTTGCGGTCCTGTCCGATGCCGCGCCCCAGGTAGAGCATCGTCGCATAGTCGACCTGCGCCGCGACAAGGCCGCCTTCGGCCGCCTTGCCGATCCACTCGGCGCCTTTGCCCGGATCCGGGGCAACGCCCGCGCCCTCGATCAGCATGGTGCCGAAATCGTATTGCGCTTCGGGGATCCCGGCTTCCGCCGCATCCCGCATCAGTTCCGCGGCTCTGATGAGGTTGGGCTCGGCGTAGAGGCCTTCGACGTGGAGCAGCGCGAGGTTGTACTTCGCTGCGATGCTGCCCTGTTCGACCGCAAGCTCGAAAAGCTGGGCCGCGCGCTCGCGGTTGCGGGGTACGCCGCTTCCTTCCTGGTACATGAGGGCAAGTTCGAACGTCGCGAGCTGGTCGCCGTTCTCGCTCGCGAGAGCGTACCAGCCCGATGCGGTCGCAAGGTTCTGCGCGACCCCGAGGCCCCTCGCGTAAATCTCGGCGATGAGCGTCTGGGCCGCGGCATCGCCCTTTTCCGCGCGCGGCAGCGCAAGTGCGAGGGCGGTGAGGAAATAGCCGCGCTGGAAGGCGCCATAAGCCTCGTCGACGCGTTTCCTCGGGCCGAAGATCTCGTTACTGATGTCGAGGGCTTCGCTCCAGGGCGTAACTCCGGAGGACGCCGGCGCCCCGCCGATCGGGAGCGGGGCGAGTCCGATGTCATCGATGATGACGTCTTCCGGGGGAACCGGACCGGCCTCGGCAGGCTGCTCCTGCGCGAGAGCCACAACGCTCTGGAAAGCGAAACCGACGGCCAGCGCGATGCCAAACTTTCTCACGGGGCAGGCTCCAGTGCGGCAATGTTCAGGCCGACGAACTCGCATCCTTCGGTGGTAGCCGACAAGGAAGCCGCCTCGGGGTCGCACAGCACGCTCGGAACTTCCATCGTCTCGGCCCACCAGCGCGCGAGCTCTCGGTCTGCGGCGCTGATAGGGCCGGAAAGCGGCCCAAATAGGATGTAGTCGACGCCCGCGTCGCCTTTTTGCATGGCCTCGTGGCGCGAGCGGATTCCGCCCGCGCCGACGATGAAGTCCGGCTTCAGGGCCGAAACAGCCTCGCGCACCGCGGCGACGGTCCCGCCGTTGAGGTGCAGGCCATCGACGCCAAGCGCGCGGACGAGCGGCGGCGGGCCCTCGATGAGCACGGCGATGTCCCTCGGCTGAGCCTCTGCCGACACCGCGACGACGATCTCCGCGTAGTCCTCGTCCGACCGCGAGCCGCGCGGCAGGAGCAGGGCGGCCGCACCGGGAAGGGCGAGGGCGCGGGGCAGGCTGGCAGCGAGGCGTTCCGGGCCAAAATCGGCAGGCACGATCAGGTAGACTTGCGGGTTCATGCGGGCCTTATAGCCCTCGCGGGCCCGCGAAGGCAGCGGGAATAATACGCTTTGCGCGGCAGAGCCTTGGCCTGAACGGGCGGTCTCGGGCGCTTCGCCGCGCCTCAGGCGGCCCTGTCGAGCTCCGGCCGCCACTGGCCGAGCGAAGCCAGCGAATTCATGTGGGCCCGGTGCGTGAAGGCAGCCTGGGCGGCGGCGATGTTTTCCGGTCGCCCGCGCCAGATCGCGAGCGCAGGATTCTGCAACGCACGGCCATAGGAGAATGTGAGTCGCCAGGGCAGATTCGGGATCTGGTTCATGGCCGACAGATGGGCGGTTGCCTCTTCGTCCGACTGGCCGCCGGAAAGGAAGGCAATGCCGGGCACGGCGGCCGGCACGTGATCGAGCAGGGTCTGTACGGTCCGTTTCGCGACTTCCTCGACCGATGGCTGTACCTTGGCCTTTACTCCGGCCAGGACCATGTTGGGCTTGAGCAGCATGCCCGAGAGATCGACGCCGGCGAGCCGCAGCTCGCGAAAGACGATCTCCAGCGTTTCGGCGGTCACCTCTTCGCAGCGGTCGATGCTGTGGTCGCCGGGTTCGCCGTCGGCCAGCACTTCGGGTTCGACCACAGGCACGATACCGGCTTCCTGGCACAGCATGGCGTAGCGCGCGAGGGCGTGGGCGTTGGCGCGGATGGCGTTTGTGGTCGGCGCCCTGTCGGAAATGGCGATGACGGCACGCCACTTGGCAAAGCCGGCACCCAGCGATGCGTACTCGGCGAGGCGCGGGCGAAGACCGTCGAGGCCCTCGGTGATCCGCTCGCCGGTGTCGCCGGGCATGGGAAACGTTCCGCGATCGACCTTGATGCCGGGGATCACGTCGCAATCGGCGAGCATGGCGCGGAACTCGGTGCCGTCCGCCGCCTTCTGCAGCAGCGTCTCCTCGGTGAGGATCGCGCCCGAGATGTACTCGGTCATGGCGTGCTTGGCGCGGAACAGCATCTCACGATAGTCGCGCCGCAACTCTTCGGTCGAGGGCAGCCCGATCTTTTCGAACCGCTTCCTGATCGTGGGTTCGGACTCGTCGGCGGCGAGGATGCCCTTGCCCGGCGCCACGAGCTTCTGAGCGACGGCATTGAGTGACACCATTCCCATAGGTCTCCGTGCGTTTACCTGTGACGTTCTAGCACAATGCCAAACGTGACCGGTGTTCTCGATTAGACGTTTGACCTAGGCCA
>CAYRNE010000373.1:0-3268 GCA_964425245.1 uncultured Devosia sp. | reverse complement strand
GCGTGCATATGCGGATAGAGATCGCGCGCCTGCACAAGGAACTGAAGACGACGATCATCTACGTCACGCACGACCAGGTCGAGGCGATGACGCTGGCCGACAAGATCGTCGTCCTTCGCGACGGCGTGGTCGAGCAGTTCGGCACACCCCTCGAACTCTACGACGATCCCGACAACCAGTTCGTCGCCGGCTTCATCGGCTCGCCCAAGATGAACTTCCTGAGCGGCATCGTCGAGAACGGCGCGCTGCGCCTTCCCGACTATGGCGGCCAGACCGTTCCGCTCGGCCGCATTGCGCATCGGGTTGCCAATGGCACGCCGCTCGTCGGAGGCATCCGGCCGGAGCACTTCGGGGATGGGAGCGGCAGCCTTTCGGTCACTGCCGAAATCGTCGAGCACCTCGGCGGCGAAACCTTCGTCTATGCGGGCAACGGCGGCAAGGAAGTGCTGACCGTTGCGCTTCGCGACGGGCGAAAATTTCGCTCGGGTGACCGGTTCGACGCGCTCTTCGATCCCGAAAAGCTGCTGTTCTTCGACGACAAGGGTATCCGCGTCCGCTAGCCGGTTCGCGCCATCGGGCCTCAGCGCTTGCGCGTGCTGCGCGGCCGGGAACTGCCGCGGGCGACGAGCCGGGGCGTCACAACGAAATGCTCGGCCTCGGTGCGGCCCTTGATGCGCTCGGTGAGCAGCCGCGCCGCCTGGATGCCGAGCACCTGCCCCGATTGGTCGATGCTGGTGAGATTGTGCTGCGCGAGCTCGCACCAGACGGTGTTGTCATAGCCGACGATCGCGATGTCCTCGGGCACCTCGAGGTTGAGCTCGCTGGCGACACTGAGCGCCTCGAAGGCGATGAAATCGGTCCAGCAGAAGATGGCGTCCGGGCGCTTGCGCTGCGTCAGCATCTGCCTGACGACCGCCTGCACCTCGCGCGGTGTCTGTTCGGAGCGGATGATGTTGATGTACCGCTCCTGTCCAGCCTCGGTCATGGCGGCAGCGTAGCCGTGCTCGCGCTGCACGGTGACGACGGCGTCCTCCGCCGGCCGCAGCTCCAGGCTCAGCATGGCGATGTTCCGGTAGCCCCCTTCGATCAGGTGATGGACCACGAGCTCGGCCCCGAGCCGGTCGTCGTCGTTGACCGTGTCGAAGCTTCGCGCATCGGCCCTGTGATAGGCGATGAGGACGACGGGCGTCCGTTCGGCGATCGATTCGATCACCCCGAGCCGCATGCGCGGGCCGACGATGATGAGCCCATCCATCTGGCGATCGATCATCGCCTCGGCAAGCGCCTGCTCGGTCTGTACGACGGACTGGCTGATGCCGAGCATGGGCTGGTACTGCGTGCGCTCGAGCGCGGTGTTCACGCCGGCCATGATGTCGGCGAAGAACGGGTTGACGAGGTCCGGCAGCAGCAGGCCCAGCGTATAGGTCTGGCCGCGCATGGCGCGTGCCGCGGCGAGCGGACGGTAGCCGAGCTCGTCCATCGACGCCCTGACCTTGGCGCGGAGCTGGTCGCTGACGCCGTAGGCCTCGCGCAGCACCTTGCTCACCGCCGCCACGGAAACGCCGGCGTGCTCGGCGACGGTGCGGATGGTGATGCGTCCGTTGCTCGGTTTTTTCGCCATACCCCCTCCCGGTGTCTCCTCTAGCAGAAGCCCGCCGCGCGTCGAAGTGAATGAAGCTGCGCGATGTTGCGCGAATCCGCTTGAAGGTGATCCCTTCTGAGTGTAGAACGATCTACGTAGAACGATGCACAAAGGCCAGGGCCGATCAACGGTTCGGTACGGGAGGACGGCAATTGAACGAAGCGGCGCCTATTGAGGCCGTTGCGGCAGCGGGAACCGGCAAGGCCTGGACGGCCCGCATGATCCGCCCCCTCGCGGATCAGGGCGTCGGCACCCGCGCCTCCTTCCTGCGCACGAATTTCACCCTCTCCTCCCGCGGTGGGGCCGAGACGCTGAGAATCAGCGCGCTCGGCCTCTATCGCGCCTTCATCAACGGCGTGCGGGTCGGCGACGATCTGCTGACGCCGGGCTGGACCGTCTATACGAAGCGCCTGAGTTACCAGACCTACGGTGTGAGCAGCCTTCTCCGGGAGGGGGAGAACACCATCGACATCTGGCTCGCCGACGGCTGGATGCGGTCGCAGATGGGCTGGACCGCGAACCCGGTCTACAACACCTGGGGCTCCGAGATCGGTGCGATTGCCGAGGTCCTGAGCGGCGGCGACGTCGTTCTTGCGACCGATGAAAGCTGGAGCAGCGGCCTTCTGCCCATCCTCAAGAGCGGCATTTATTTCGGCGAGATCTACGATGCGCGCGAGGAGGCGCTGAGCGCCGGCTTCGGCGTCGCGGCGGTCGCCGGCTTCGATCCCGGGCGCCTCGTCCCGCATGATGTGAATGCGGTCAAGGAACTCGACCCGCTCCCTGTCCTCAAGAGCTGGACAGATGCCCGGGGCCGCACGATCTACGACTTCGGCCAGAACGCCGGCGGCTACCTGCGTTTCACCGTCGAGGGCGAGCGCGGCGCGAAGGTGACCGTCGAACACGCCGAGATTCTCGACGAGAACGGCGAATTCTACAACGTGAACTACCGCTCCGCCGAGGCGCGGCTCGAGTACATCCTCAGGGGCGGCGGCGCCGAAACCTACGCGCCGCACTTCACCTTCTTCGGCTTCCGCTATGCCCGCGTCACCATCGAGGGCAGGGCGTCGATCGCCTCGATCGCCTTCGTGCCGATCAGTTCGGCCATCCGGCCGACCGGCGGCTTCGCCTCGGCCAGTCCGCTGGTCAACCGGCTGGTGCTCAACACGGTATGGAGCCAGCTCTCAAACTTCATCGAAGTCCCCACCGATTGCCCGCAACGAGACGAGCGGTTCGGCTGGACCGGCGACGCGCAGGTCTTCGCGCCGACCGCCTGCTATCTCTTCGACAGCCACCGCTTCCTGAGGAAATGGCTGCGCGACGTGATCGCCGACCAGCGCGAGGACGGGGCCATCGCGCACGTCTCGCCCAATCCGTTCTGGCAGGCGGGCGCGCAGGATTTCTACGGCTCGACCGGCTGGGGCGATGCCATCTGCATCGTGCCCTGGGCGCTCTATACCCACTACGGCGACCGCGGCGTTCTCGAAGAGTGCCTGCCGGCAGCCATCCGCTGGAACGATTTCGTCTGGTCGATCAGCAACGGACCGATCGTCCGGCCGCCATCGTCCTGGGAGGGCCGCGGCTTCACCTTCGGCGACTGGCTGCAGCCGCAGGGCGATTTCGCCAAGC
>CAYRNE010000372.1:0-3298 GCA_964425245.1 uncultured Devosia sp. | reverse complement strand
CGCTGCGGCGGCCGAGCCCGGCAGGGCAAGCGTGAGTGTCGGAATCATGGCGGCGGGCACCACGGCATTGTCGCCGGTTTCCCCCGCGATCAGCCCTTCCTGGCTGCCCTTGCCGAATTCCTCGGGGTTCTTGGACCCCCGCCGCGCGGCGGCATAGGAGGCCCAGGCGCCGACGTCCTCGCCGACGCCGGGGATGATGCCGATGAAGGTCCCGATCGTGCCGGAGCGAATGATGGTGCGCCAGTACTGGAAGATTTCGCGCAGGGTCGGAACGACGCGGTCGTTCACCGGGGCGACATAGACGGCCGACTTCTGCTTGAGCACGGCGAGTATCTCGGCGAGCCCGAATGCACCGACCATCGCGGGGATCAGGTCGACCCCGCCGCTCAGTGCCTGGATGCCGAACGCGAAGCGGACATGGGCATGGAGCGACTCCATGCCCACCATCGCCACCAGCAGCCCGAGGATGCCGGCAATGTAACCTTTGATCGGCGTGTCGGAGTTCGTCATCTGGCCCGAGATGACCACGCCGAAGAGCGCCAGCCAGAAGAACTCGTAGGTGCCGAAACGCAGGGCGGCCTCGCCGAGAAGCGGCGCGATCAGCGCCAGGGCGAAGATGCCGACGAGCGTGCCGAGGGTCGAGGACGTGGTGGCAAGGCCCATGGCCAGGCCGGCGCGCCCCTGCTGCGCGAGCGGATGGCCGTCGAGCGTCGCAGCGGCGTTCGCCGGCGTCCCCGGAATGTTGAGGAGGATGGCCGTGCGGCTGCCGCCGTAGATCGCGCCCAGATAGACGCACATCAACGTCAGGATCGCCTGGTCGGGCGCCATCTTGTAGGTCAGCGTCACGAGCAGCGCGACGCCCATCGTCGCGGTCAGGCCGGGCATGACCCCGATGGTGATGCCGAGAAGGCTCGCCCAGGCGACATTGAACAGCGATACCGGACTGAGGAAGTGTCCGATGCCCTGTCCGAGAAGCAGAAGTCCGTCGAACATCTTCGCGGGGGCCTAGGGCAGCCGGACGAGGAAAACGTACTGGAAGACGTAGTGGATGCCGCCGCCGGCGACCGCAGCGATCGCGAGGGCCCAGAGGATACGCCCGGGTGCAGTGCCTTCGGGGCGCGCGAGCACCATCTCGAAGACCATGATGAAGGCGAAGATGAAGATGCCCGAGGCGAGCCAGAATGGCAGCCGCCCGACCAGCACCAGTGCATAGAGCAGGACGAGCGCCAGCGCTATTCCTGCGCGGCGCGCCTGCGGGCCGGTGACGGCGGACCAAAGCACCCGCCAACCGCCGGCGGCATCGACCCGCAAGGCCCGTACGGCGAGGATGATCGCGCAGAGCGTCAATGCCGCGCCGAGAATGAGCGGCACGAGGCCCGGGATCGTCGCCGGGTGGACATGGCGCGCTTCGAGCCGGGGCATGGTCCAGGAGAGATAAACGGTGGCAAGGCCGAGCGCCGCCAGCGCGCATGCCGTCAGGAGATCGGCCCGCGTACGTCCCGCGCGTTCGGCCTGCTCGCTGCTCATGGTCTGCTCCGAGGGGAAGCGGACGCGATGCGTCCGCCTCCGGCTTCCGTTCTACTGCTTGCCGACCTCGGACATGGTTGCGCAGTCGATGCCGATCGTCGAGGGGTCCCTGACCGCTTCGCCGCGGGCGACCGACGAGCAGGCCTCGAGGATCGCGACGGGCATGGCCCTGGCCCGCGCTTCGGCGCCATAGGAGGGGGCGAAGACCGCGCCGAAGGTTTCGGCGTAGCTCTTGATCTCTTCCGAGTTCGCAACCTTCTCGGCCCAGATCTTGTCGACCGTTGCAACCACCTCGTCGGGGACGCCCGTGGGGATGAAGATGCCGAAATAGTCGGGCGCGAGCGGCATGTCGGGCAGCCAGTTGGTGATCGGCGGGATCGGGTCGACACCCTCGAGCACCAGCGGCTGGTCGGACAGGACCGCGAGCGGACGCAGCCGGCCGCCGCGGATCAGCTCGGTCTGCTCGACCGCGAGCTGGGTGGTCACCATGGCCTCGCCGGCCGCCGTGGCGATCGCCGCCGGCCCGCCACCGTCATAGGTGATCATGTTGTATTCAAAGCCGCTCGCATCCGAGAGCGCCGCAATTGCCGTGCCGCCCGACGACGTGATGCCCGCCGTGCCGACCGTGATCTCGGCGCCGCGCGTCTTGAACGCCTCGAGCAGCTGGCCGAAATCCTGGAACTCGCTGTCTGCCGGAACGCTGACCACAGGCACGTTGGCGACGCTGAGATAAATGTGCCAATCGTCGATATCGGTATCCTCGAGCAGGCCCGTGACCGCGTAGGTGGCATTGTTGGCGATGGCGTTGGCCGTCCAGGTGTAGCCGTCCCGCGGCGCATTCAGCACTTCCTGCGTGCCGATGGCGCCCGATGCGCCCGGCTGGTTGACGACGACGATCTCCACGCCGAGCGCCTCAGCGAGGATGGGGGCCGTGACGCGCGTCACCTGGTCCGTGGAACCGCCGGCCCCCCACGGCACGATGATGTTGATCGGTCTGTCGGGCTGCCAGTCCTGCGCCGCCGTGGCGCCCGCGCCGAGCGCCAGCACCGAAATGCCGGCGGCGAGTGCCAGTCGTGTCGACTGAGTCATGAGCTCCTCCCATGAGCCTGTTGGCCATTCTCGTAACCCTCGCACCATGGGCGCCCATGCCCCCCGAGTCAACCCTAAGTAACCATCCGGTTCCCCGCCTTTCGCGCATTCTCCGCGGGCGTCCGAGCTTGCATTTGCCTCGCGTGAACCGCTAGGTGAATGCCGAGGGAGCAGCCATGGACACCTGGTACTATGCTGTCGTCGTCGCCGCGCTCGCCGGCGGCGGGCTGGTCAAGGGCGCAACCGGCATGGGCATGCCGCTGGTGGCGCTGCCGGCGCTCACCGCGGCGCTCGGGCTGACGCACGCGATTGGCCTTCTGGTCCTGCCGGTGCTCGTGAGCAACCTCTGGCAGGTGGTGCGGCTGCGCCGCGAGCGGGGCGCACCGGAGCTCCGGTTCATGCCCGCGTTCCTCGTCGCCGTCGCCGCGGGCGTGGTCGGCGGCACCTGGCTGCTCAAGACGCTGCCCGAGCGTTGGCTGCTCGTCGCCCTCGGGCTGCTGCTGATCGGCTATGTGGTCCTCCGGGTGGCGCGCCCCGCCCTCACCATCGGTCCCGGACTGGCGCGGCGCCTCGGCATCCCCGTCGGCGCCGCGGCAGGCCTCCTCAACGGCGCGACCGGCAGTTCGGCGCCCGTTGGCGTGACCGTAATACACGGCATGGCCCGCGAACGCGACGTGCATGT
>CAYRNE010000371.1:0-3299 GCA_964425245.1 uncultured Devosia sp. | reverse complement strand
AGACCGTAGAAGCGGTAGTATTCGCGCACCGACGGAATGAGGCTCCCGCTCGCGCGCTCATGCTGCAGGCGCAGCATCATGACCACATCGGCGTCCCGGAGGCCCTCGCGCAAGTCGGTGAAGACCTCGGTCGCGAGGTTCTCGATGCCTTTGGGCAGCAGCGTCCGGGGAGCGACGACGCGCGTGCGGACGTGCATCGCGCCGAGCAGGAGCAGGTTCGATCGGGCGACCCGCGAATGTGCGATGTCGCCGCAGATGGCGACGGTCAGCCCCGCGAGGCGCTTCTTGTGCTGGCGGATGGTCAGGGCATCGAGCAGCGCCTGCGTCGGGTGCTCATGCGCGCCGTCGCCGGCGTTGATCACCGCGCAGTCGACCTTCTGGCTCAACAACTGAACGGCGCCGGAGGCGGGGTGCCGGACGATGATGACGTCGGGCCGCATGGCGTTGAGCGTCGCGGCGGTGTCGATCAGTGTCTCACCCTTGGTGACGGACGAGGTCTGGACCGACATGTTGGTGACCTGGGCCCCGAGGCGCTTGCCCGCAATCTCGAAGCTCGCCTGCGTTCGGGTCGACGCTTCGAAGAAGAGATTGATCTGGGTCTTGCCGCTGAGCGTCGGGTGCGTTTTCCGCGGTTGCCGCGAAACCGGGATCATCGCCTCGGCCCGGTTGAGCAGCATCATGATTTCGAACTGGTTGAGCTGGCTGATGCCGAGCAGGTGCCGGTGCGGAAACGGAACATGGATGCCGAGCTCGGGGTCGGCGGGGTGCGCGTCCTCTGGCGAGGCTGCTGCCATGCGAATTCGGTGCCCCGTGGTGCTGGCGCGGTCTATCGCATCGGGGTCGGGGACGGCAAGGCTCGGGGTGGCCGAAGCCGCGATTATTCCCGCCGCAGCCTTTCGAGCGCGCCCTGAAGGATGTAGCTCGCGGCGAGCTTGTCGACGACCGCGGCCCGGCGATCCCGCCGCATGTCGGCCTCTTCGATCATCATCCGCTCAACGGCGCTGGTCGAGAGCCGCTCGTCCCAGAAGGCGATCGGGACCCGCACCCGCTGCGATAGATTGCGGGCAAAGGCACGCGTCGACTGCGCGCGTGGCCCTTCCGATCCGTCCATGTTGAGCGGGAGACCCAGAACGATGCCGGTCGCGCCGGTTTCGCCGAGGATCACCGCGATGCGCGCGGCGTCCCCGGTGAATTTCGTGCGCGCTATGGTCTCGAGCGGGGTTGCGGAATAGCGCATCGCGTCCGACACCGCGACGCCGATGGTCTTGGTCCCAAGGTCCAGCCCCAACAGCTTTCCAGCGGGGGGCAGGGCGCTCAACGGATTTTCCGGCTCGCTCATCTTCGGCCTAGGCAGGGGCACCGGCCTTGGCTACTCGTCGGGCCGGGGCAACGCAAGGCGGGGAAGATGAAGCTCACCTGGTTCGGCGGAGCGGCGCTGCGCATTCACATCGGCGGCCAGATCCTCGTTTGCGGCGTTCCCGAGGACGCGGCGGGCGTTTCGTGGGCGGAGCTGACGTCGGGCGCGGACCGCGTATTCGGTCTCGGCGATGCGCTGCCCGCCGTCGACCCTGTGCGCTGGCAGCCGCGCCGGCCGACACCGCTCCACCATACCGGAGCGGACGGCGTCGGACTTCTTCGGCCGGGCCCGGGGTCGGTGCTGGTGGACGCGGTTGGCGAACCGCCGCTGCTGCTGCTGACCCGGGCGCCTGAAATCCGGGCGCGCTGGGCCGGCGATGCGGTGGCCCTGGTCTTCGACCCGAGCCTCGCGGGCAGCGTGCTCGACACCCTGCAACCGCGCCTCATCGTCATCGCGGCCGAGCCGGGCGGAGGGGATGACCCCTTCGCCGCGCTTGCGGACCGGCTTGCCGGCACCGCGCTCATCGCCCTCGAGAAGGGCATGGGCATCGAGGCGTGATGATCTCATCACGCAAAATCATTTGTCGGCACGCGGCGCGCCGGGCTAAATCGCGCCCGATACCATGAGGAGAAGACATGTCCGTCGACGCCGCCACGGTTAAGCGCATCGGCCGCCTCGCCCGCATCCGCATCGAGGAGGACGAGGTCGCGACGTACCAGGAAGAGCTGAACGTCATCCTCGGCTTCGTGGAGCAATTGAAGGAAGTGGACGTCACGGGCGTCGAGCCCATGACCTCGGTCACGCCGATGGAGCTCCGCCGCCGCGAGGACAGGATCACCGATGGCGGCTACGCCGACAGGATCGTGAAGAACGCCCCGCTCAGCGAGGACAACTTCTTCATGGTTCCCAAGGTCGTGGAGTAGGCCGTGGCCGTCATTGTCCGCGCCGAGACGCCCCTCCAGGACGAGGTCCGCGAACTGGTGCGCCAGCTCAACGACTATCTTCTCGCTCTAACTCCGCCGGAATTCTGCTTCCACATGACAGTCGAGCAGATGGCCGAGCCGGCGACGACGCTTTTCGTTGCCCGCGACGAAGCCGGCCGCGCGGTGGGCATGGGCGCGCTGCGCCGGGCAGGCGGCGGCATCGGCGAGGTGAAGCGGATGTACAGCCTACCCGACATGCGCGGAAAGCACGTCGGCAGCGGCATCCTCGATGCGATCGTCGAACTGGCGCGCAGCGAGGGGATCGAGAAGCTCGTCCTAGAAACCGGCGACCGGCACCCCGAGGCCTGGCGCCTCTACGAGAGCCGCGGGTTCACCCGCTGCGGTCCGGTTCTCGACTACCCCGACAGCCAGTGGTCGGTGTTCTACGAAAAGCCGCTGGCCGAGGCGACGGCAGCCTAGGAACCGCGCGCCTGTCGGCGGCCCTCGAACGCGCTGCACGGCGCCGGGAGCCTGCCCGAGCCCAGTGTCCCGACCCGGCGGCGGCGCTTGCCCTTCGCTTTTCCGGCGCTTGGCATTATGTAGCGGTCGAAACGACTCCCGCCAAAGGATCCATCCTTGACCGAACTGACCAAGCTCTCGCTCGCCGGGGCCCGGAAAGGCTTGAAGAACAAGGAGTTCTCCGCCGTCGAGCTGACGGAAGCCTACCTCGCAGCCATCGAGACGGCGAACCCGAGCCTCAACGCCTACGTCGCCGTCCCGGGCCACGAGGCGCGCGAAATGGCGAACGCCAGCGACGAGCGACGCGCCCGCGGCGAGACCGACCGGCCGCTCGAAGGCATTCCGCTCGGCATCAAGGATCTGTTCGCGACGAAGGGCGTGCATACGCAGGCCGGGAGCCACATCCTCGACGGCTTCAAGCCCGAGTACGAGTCGACAGTCACTGCCAACCTCTGGCGCGATGGGGCGGTGATGCTGGGCAAGCTCAACATGGATGAGTT